>JAZNLE010000106.1:0-26315 GCA_045578885.1 Acutalibacteraceae bacterium
AATTTATAAATATTCAAAGTGTAAATCTGTTGCAGAATTTCAAAATCTTAATATCAAACAACGAGATAGGTGCTTAATTAAGTTTCGTGAAAATGGTTTATCAATACGACAAATTAGCAGGCTGACGGGTGTTAGTTTTGGAATTGTAAGAAAATTCTATTAACACACAGAACACAGCATGATTTACCGTCACACACAACAGCATGAAACCATGATATAATAAGTCTGTGGGAAAGCTCGAGCCTGATATAATATTTGGCCTATGATTTATAACGGAGGAACATAAAAATGAATAATTATATTTGTAATAAATATTTGCCGAATTTTTTATTCATAGCAATTATTTTGTTATTAATTATTACTGGAATATACTTCTTGATAAATTACAAAAATCCCTTTGTTGTCAGTATAAATAAACTGCTTCTATCTGGAATTGCATTACTTGCTGCGGGTATATGTTTTGCTATAATTTATTTTAATAGTTATATTTGTAACTATAAAAATATTTTTTTAAAATCAAAGACATCTGAACTAATTATAGTTGATGGTGTTGTAGAAAATTTCAAAGCAACTGATTTTTTAAGCGGAAGATATGATTCTTTTACTATATCTGATGTTGAATTCACAATATCTCACCTTAGTTTAGAACCTGGTTATAGCAGATGTGCAGCTTATGGCGGAATAATTAATCATAACGGTCAAAAATTAAAAATAGGCTATATAGAATATAAAAATAATAGATATATCATGTCAATAGAGTCGGACAAAAAGAAGACAGGGGACGGTTAGCGTGAAACCAAAAGAGCAGTAAAATTGCTAAAAAGGTACACTAAACCAAGCCGAGCAAAATTTAATACTTATTCATTGAATTTCTTACAACTATATGCTATAATTTCACTAAAAGTAATATCAAATCTCATGGAGGAAAAATTATGAAAAAACTAATCCCTATGCTTTTGACAATTATTATGTTGTTTTCAACAGCAATGCCCACAACCGTTTCTGCGGCATCAAAACCCGCAAAGGTAAAACTGTCTTCAGTCGCTGCCAGCTCTTCCACTTCAATTAAAATTAAATGGAAAAAGGTTTCCGGTGCAGACGGCTATGTAATTTATCAAAAAGCAGGCAGCGGAAGCTATAAAAAAGTAAAAACCATAACATCAGGTAAAACCACCTCTTACACCAAAAAAAGTCTTTCAAGCGGTAAAAAATACACCTACAAAATCAGAGCCTACGATAAATCGGGTTCAAAAAAAATATATGGTGCATATTCTGCAACGAAATCAACATATACAAAGCCTGCAAAAGTAAAACTTTCTTCTGTTACAGCAACTTCGTCCACTTCAATTAAAATTAAATGGAAAAAAGTTTCAGGCGCAGACGGCTATGTAATTTATCAAAAAACAGGCAGCGGAAGTTATAAAAAAATCAAAACCATAACTTCAGGTAAAACCACTTCTTACACTAAGAAAAAGCTATCAGCTAATAAAAAATACACCTATAAAATCAAAGCATACAAAAAAATAGGTTCTAAAAGGATATATAGTGGTTATTCGGTTTCTAAGTCAGTTAAAACCAAAGCAAATATAATCAATCCCAAAAAAGGATTGAAAGAGCACGCGGATTATTATTTGCTTAGCAGTATGAAAGATGGTCATTTTATTCTTGATATATGGCAGTTTTATGATTATCAATTGCACGTAAACGGTGTCTATAGCACAAACAAAGAATGGGCTGATCACGATGGTATTATAACCTATAAAGGTATGACGTTTTATCCTATGGGTTACGGCGGCGACCTCCCACAATATACATTAACAGATAAAGAAATAATATTAAAATATTCCAAAGAAATAAATGCACCATATGCAAATGCTGAAGATAGATTGATTATTAACAGCGACTACAATTTAGAGGTAGTATACTCCACCGATATGTCAGTATTTAAAAAGGGCGCCATTTTAGAATTGGTAGAATAAAACTTTTAGGAACACAGGGGGACAGGTCTCTTGTAGGAAACGAAGACAGAGGGACGGTTCTGTGTCTTCGGGAATCAATTGAATTTTTAGACATATTTATCTCTTTAAATCAAAGGGCGGTAGGCGAAAGCTTACCGCTTTTTTTGTTACTCCCCTACTCTTTTGAATTTTTTCAAAAAACTATTGACAAATCGAAAATTATGAATATAATAAAAACAGTAATCATTACTATTTTGTCGAAACTTAGAAAAGAAAAATTTTCCAAAAAATTTTCAAAAAGGTATTGACAAATATCAAAATGTGTGTATAATAAAATAGTAATCATTACTGATTTGGGGTGATTGAATGAAACACTATTCAAAACAGCGTGAAGCCATTTTAGAAGTTTTACGCGCAACAGATACCCACCCCACAGCAAATTGGATTTACGATAAGGTCCGCGAAAAGATACCAAACATCAGTCTTGGAACGGTTTACCGAAATCTTTCGGGGCTTACGGCTGACGGCGAGATACTTCAGATTGAAGTTGGCGACGGTTTCGAGCATTTTGACGGTGATATTTCCCCGCATTTACATCTATACTGTAAAGAGTGCGAGAAAATCTATGATCATAGGCTTAAAACCGACTATATCGCGAAATCCGCGAAAGAATGCGGATTTACAGCCGACACAACAATTTATGTAGCGTACGGTATCTGTGAAAACTGTAAAAACTAAATTTAAAAACAAATTTTGGAGGAAATTATTATGAAAAAATATGTATGTCTTATCTGCGGTTATACTCACGAAGGTGACTCTGCTCCCGATGAATGCCCTATCTGCCACGCTCCCTCTTCTAAGTTTCAAGAACAAGCAGGCGAAAAGACTAGGGCGGCTGAACACGTTGTAGGTGTAGCTCAGGGTGTTGACCAAAGCATTATCGACGGTCTTCGCGAAAACTTTAACGGCGAATGCTGCGAAGTTGGTATGTATCTTGCAATGGCTCGCGTGGCTCACAGAGAGGGCTATCCCGAAATCGGTCTTTACTGGGAAAAGGCAGCTTACGAAGAAGCTGAACACGCTGCAAAATTTGCAGAACTCCTTGGCGAAGTTGTAACCGACAGCACCAAGAAAAACCTTGAAATGCGCGTTGACGCTGAAAACGGCGCAACACTCGGCAAATTCGAGCTTGCAAAGAAGGCTAAGGAACTCGGTCTTGACGCTATTCACGACACAGTTCATGAAATGGCACGCGACGAAGCAAGACACGGCAAGGCATTTGAGGGACTTCTCAACAGATATTTCAAATAATAAAAATTAGACATTTGGCGACCGCATTAGCCGCCTACCAATAAAAATATAACGGGCGGATAGACACTATCCGTCCGCTTTTATATTAAAATTTAAGGAGGTAACCCTCATGAAAAAAACATTATCAAAAAAACTGTTTGCTTTATTATTAACCCTAGTATTTGCACTCTCCCTCACAGCCTGCACTCCCGAAATTCATATCCACACAGGAGGAGATCCCGCATCTTCAGCCACATCAGAAAATGCAATCGCTTCTGAACCCGAAGCTACAACAGATGCCGCAATAGCTTCTACCGACGAAAATGTCGAAACTAACAGCGACTCCAAAACCGAAGTCCAGACAAGTGTTGCCTCATCAGAAGATAAAAAAACCGATTCTAAAAAAGAGGAGTCGACCTCCTCTAAAAAGACCTCTTCAAAATCTTCTGCTTCTTCTCAAATCACAACCTCAAAAGCAAAATCTATAGCGCTTAAAGACGCTGGTGTTAAAGAAGCTAATGTTTACGATTTTGAGATTGAGTATGACTATGAAGGCGGCATTCCACACTATGATGTTTCCTTTGAAGTTGGCGGCAAGGACTATGAATACGACATCCATGCCGAAACAGGCAAGATTATCTCCTACCAGAAGCCAAAGGCTTCCGCTTCGTCAACCTCTTCTAATTCCACATCCTCTAAAAAGACCTCTTCAAAATCTTCTGCTTCTTCTCAAATCACAACCTCAAAAGCAAAATCTATAGCACTCAAAGATGCAGGCGTTAAAGAATCCGATATCTACGATTTTGAAATAGAACTTGACAACGAACGCGGCGTATTAAAATATGATATTTCTTTTGAAGTTGACGGCAAGGATTATGATTATGAAATCAAGGCTTCAAATGGCGATATCATTTCAGTTGATAAACCAAAAGCTACTTCAAGCGAGGCTAAAATTTCAAAATCAACCGCTAAAGGCTCCGCTTTAAAACACGCAGGTGTAAAAGAAAGTGAAATTTCCCGCTATAAAGTTGAACTTGAAAAAGATGACGGCGTATGGAAATATGAAATTTCTTTCAATGTAGGATATGTTGAATATGACTACACAATAAACGCTGAAAACGGAAAAATCCTTGAAAGCGAAAAAGACATTGACGACTAATCTTTTTCCTCCATAATACAAAAACCGTCCAAAAGGACGGTTTTTGTATTATATTTGAAATTTTGTGCATACTACTATTACTCGACTAAATTTCAAAGGAGTAATATTTATGTTTAAAAAAATTTTAGCAGCATTTTGCGCAGTAGTATTTTCTGCTATGCTTACAGGTTGCGGTACCGATATGGGCAATGATATCAGTAGCGATATCAGTTCTATGATGCCGGATATGAACGATTCTGCACAACAGGACAACAGTAACAACACCAATAACAATTCAGTTGGGCATAACAGCACTCCCATTTCCGAGCAGCAAAACAGCACCACAAGCCAAGCGAAAATCTCAAAGGAAAAGGCAAAGGAAATCGCTCTCGAGCACGCCGGAGTAACTGAAGGCAACATCACCGACTATGAAATCGATCTCGACAACGAAAACGGTGTTTTAGTATACGAAATTTCGTTTGAATCAAACGGCAAGGAATATGATTATGATGTAAACGCCAACACAGGTGAAATAAAAAACAGCAAAAACGAGCTCATTGATTAAACAATAGGCTATCTTTATGCAATTTTGGCGTGGTTTTCGCTATACAAAGAACCGAGCACTTTTAAAAGTGTTCGGTTTTTTATCAAGTTGACCGTCAAGCTTAACGCCGTCTTATTTACATAATACCCACCCTTTAATTATTCTAAAACCTTTCAAACAGATTATCTATCGGCGAAAAATACCTGTCAGAATAAAAAAATATGCTCACAAAATAAAAAAAAGTTGTTTTATTGTGCGAAAGGTGTTATAATAAAGAAAAGATTTTATAAACTATTATGGGGGTTAAACTTATGAGTAATAATACCACTCTTTCCATCAATACTGAAGTACTTAAAAAAATGGCAAAAATCGCCGCAACTGAAATCGAAGGTGTTGCGGGAATTTCGAACAAGAATATCGACTTAAAGGGCGCGCTCAAAGCCAAGAACCCCTTTGCAGGTGTTAAGGTTGAAAGCATTAACGGCGCTTTAGAAATCGGAATTTATATTATCGTTAAAAAGGACGCTAATGTAAAGGAAGTCGCCGAAAAGGTTCAGGAAAATGTTAAAGAGAAAATCCAGACTATGACAGGTTCTGCCGTTACAAAGGTTAATGTAACAGTTGCCGATATCGAATTCGAAAAGGCAGAAATTGAAGCCGAAGAAGAATAATTATAAAGAAGCACCCGACTTGGAATAAAAAGTCAGGTGCTGTTTTTATTTATTGGCTGAAGTTTAGAAAGATATGAGCATTAGTTACATATAAAATTAAGAAACCGACCAAAAGGTCGGTTTCTTAATCTGGTGATCCATCGGGGATTCGAACCCCGGACACCTTGATTAAAAGTCAAGTGCTCTACCGTCTGAGCTAATGAATCATTTTTGACAGCCTTAATATTATATCAACTGAGTGCTCACTTGTCAACTAAAAATTGAAAATTTTTAAAAATTTGCTATTATTTACAAATTTCCCTTACATAACAAAAGCAATATTGCTGTTTGAACCAATATAACAACCGGCAATCCAATCATAAACTTATTATGCTTTGTTTTGTGCCTTATTATGCACATTGTAATATACATCGCCGCCGCACCGCCCAAAAGCGACACCGCAAACAATGTTTTTTCACTTATTCGCTGTTTCCCCCGTTTTGCCGCCATTTTGTCATAGCAACAAATAGTCACCGAAAACAAACTGATTGCCAATAGATATATTAAAAAATTCTGCATTTTTCTTTCCTTGCGTTTTTCTTTATTATATCACTTTTATACCGCTTTTTCAATTTGCTTTTTTAATTTATTTATTATCCGCTTTTCGAGGCGCGAAATATATGACTGCGAAATTCCCAATGTTTCCGCCACTTCCTTTTGGGTGTATTCGTCATAGCCGTTCATACCGAACCGCATTTCCATAATCTGTCTTTCACGGATGGGTAAGCCCGCCACAAAGGTATTAAGCAGCTGCTTCTCGTCCTCTTGCTCAACACCGCGCCCGACCTCGTCACCGTCACTGCCAAGAACATCCGAAAGCAGAAGTTCGTTACCGTCCCAGTCGATATTGAGCGGTTCATCAATCGAAATTTCGTGTCGCTGTGATGCGCTTTTGCGCAAGAACATCAAAATTTCATTTTCAATACAGCGCGAAGCGTAGGTAGCAAGCTTGATATTACGCTCGGGGCAAAAGGTGTTGACCGCCTTTATAAGCCCGATTGTACCGATGGATATCAAATCTTCAATATTGGTATTTGCGTTGTCGAATTTTCTTGCAATATAAACTACAAGCCGCAGATTATGAACAATCAAGATATCGCGTGATGCCTTGTCGCTTCGCTTGACAAGCTCGGTTTCGTCGGTGGGCTTTAATGGTGGCGGGAGGGTTTCGGGACCGTTGATATAAAAGGTCGGCTTTAAAAACCCGATTTTCAAAAGAAAAACATATAATAAGCTTTTAATTTTCATAACTATCACCTTAAAATTTTTGGATTAACGATTGCATTATAGTCATCATTAAGACCTACTTTAGATACCGCTAAAAGCGGTTTTTCGAGTACTGTCTGCCTGTTACCGTAGGAAACCGTCGCACTGTCACAACGAAATCCGTCGAGCGTATCATATCCCAAAACGGTACTACAGGGCAAAATGCGGTAGCGCTTTTGCAATTCAGGATTACGCGCATAATCGGTACTTCCGAAAAGCATTTCAACTTCCCTTTTATTCGCAATAATAACATCACTTTTTTCGAAAACATCCTCAATCGAATTACCCGAGTCGGAAATAGCGCTCAGTTTCACACTATTATTATCAGCAAAGACTGTGACTTCGCACCTTTCAGCGATAGGCGAAGTCTTTCCGAATATCCGCCACAGCACCCAAAAAACAAGATACCCCACCACCGTGCACAAAACGAGTACCGTCGGCGAAATGTGGAAATACACCACTGAGTTATTTATAACCATTCCGTATGGCCTGAAAATCACCCACAGCGCAAACATAACCCCCGCATAAGCGCAGGTAACCAAGAAAAAAACGGCGGTATTTTTAAGATATTGTTTAATACTACGAAATTTATAGCAGACCGCCGAAAGTAAAAATGCCACCGAGAGTTTATATAAAAACTCAATGATAATATCCTGGTCGGGCAAAACTATGTAAAGTGACGAAATCCCACCAAAAAGCGAAGCCAAAACCACCCTCAAAGTTTTAAGTCGCTCCCCTGTCAGTTTAGCAGAAGCCGAAAGCAAAAAGTAGTCGACAAGGGTATTTAGAAAAACAAGTACATCGGCATAGACAATCAATACAATCACCTTTTCCATTATACCCCAAAGAAAAGAAAAACTTTGTCGATAACCGCCCCTTTGAAAATTTTTTCCACAAAAAATGACTGACAAATTGTCAGCCATTTTCAATCTTATTCACCAAACGGGAAGTCAAATGCTCCACCGTATTGCGAGCCGTCCTGTCCGCCCGAGAAATCAGGAAAAGCGCTTTCTTCCTGCTCTACCTGAGAGTAGCTCGATTCACTCACATTCGCCTTTAAAACAGCATCAAGAGTTGTGCTTTTACCCTTTGAATTAACAAAAGTAACCTTAATGGTATCCCCTGCTTTTGCCTTTTCAATGATATCGAGCACGATAACATCGCTTGTAACTTCAATTCCGTTAATATGTGTAATAATATCGCCCTTTTGGAGTTTCTGATAAAGGTCGCTGTCAGCCGATACGGAATCAACATACAAGCCTTCATACTTATAATCGCCAATGCTTGCTGTAACTGAATCGATCGCCTGATAGGTAATGCCAAGCTTTGCTCTGGTCACTACCGAACCGCTCTTTATAAGTTCTTCAACAATACGCTTAACTGTTGTAGTAGGAATAGCATATCCCACAGCGTCAATATCCTCGCTTGCAAGCTTTGAAGAAGTGATACCGATTACCTGTCCGTGCATATTAACAAGCGCACCGCCCGAAGAACCGGGGTTTATAGGACTGTCGGTTTCAATAAGGCGTGAAGAATAACTCGAGGTTGTCTGCACGCGTCTTGAAGTGGCAGAAATAATGCCTTTTGTAACGCTCGAAGAATCGGAAGCGCCACCCGGTCTGCCGATTGCTACCACATTCTCACCAAATATTATCTGTTCGGAATCACCTAAAGTCGCAGGAGTGAACTTTGTGCCATCGATTTTAAGCACTGCAAGGTCAGAAACCTTGTCACCTGCAACATATTTTGCATCATATTCCTTGCCGTCGTGGGTGTAAATCTTGAATTTAGCCGCTCCCACCTCGGAATAGATATGGTCATTTGTTACAATGTATCCGTCTTTAGAATAGATAACACCGCTGGCATTAGCGCCAATGCCCTTTGAATTATAGACACATATACCCACAACGCTTGGGTTTACCTTTTCGTAAACCTGCGCCGCGGTCATTTCATCGCTTTTCTGCGGTTTGGCCTCAAGACCTACCGAAACACTCTTGCTTACACCACCGTTTTTACCGAGAAAATATCCCGCCGCGGTAGCAGATGTTAACGCGATAACTGCCGCAAGCAATAACACAAAAAGTTTAAGTCCGCGACTCATTGGCTTATTGTCTTCCATAGGTACTACATGTGTATAATTGATTGGATTGTAAGGCGGTATAAAGGTAGGCTCAGGTTGTTGAAGCGTTTTTTCAATAACCTCCACTTCTTCTGCAACATCTTCAACTACAGATTCACTCACCTGTTCTACCTCTTCCACAGGTTGAGGAACAACTTCTTCAACCTCGGGTTCGGTATTTTGGGGTTGACTGTTATAATCGAAACCGTTAAATTCTTCCATATTAAATCTCCTTTGGTAATACGACCTTAAAGGCGGTAAATTCATTTTGTCTACTCTTTACCGAAATTTTTCCTTTATGTGCCGAAATAATAGTTTTTACAATATAAAGTCCGAGTCCCGTGCTGTTTTTAACCGCCGAACGCGACTTATCGCCCTTATAAAATCTTTCAAACACAAACGGAAGCTCATTTTCAGGAATTCCAATACCTGTGTTTGTTATTATAAAGGTCAAATCATCATTACTTTCCTCAAGAAAAAAGGATATCTTTCCGCCCTCGTTGGAAAATTTGATAGCATTATCCACAAGATTGTAAACCACCTGATGAATAAGGTCCTTGTCAGCCGTAATTTTAACACTTTGTAAGGCATCAAGCCCCTCAATTTCAAGTTGGCTTTGCTCAATTCTTTGCTCCTGACTTATCATTATTGTACACAAAAGCTCATAAAAGTCAAATTTTTCGGGCTTTAGCGAAAATTCACCCGATTCGAGCCTTGTCATGTTGAGCATTCCGTTAACAAGTCGGGACAGACGCTTTACTTCCTGCGACACGATCGAGAGATAGTATCCGCGTTCGCTTTCCTTAATCGTGCCATCGAGAATACCGTCGATAAAACCGCTGATTGTGGTCATTGGTGTCTTAAGTTCGTGGGAAACATCTCCAACAAAGCTGCGGCGCATACTCTCAAGGCGGGAGAGCGAATTTGTCATCATATTAAATGACACCGCCAATTCGCCAATTTCGTCGTCGGTTGTAACGGGCACGCGCTTCGAAAAATCGCCCTTTGACATCGCTTTTGCCGCCTCAGACATACTTTTAAGCGGTTTTGAAAGGCGGTATGTCAAAAAGTATATGGCTATAAACATAAATGCCAAGGGAATTACTGCCCACAAGTAATATATCTTAGATATCTGTGAAAGTAAAACGCGAGCCTCGGAAATAGGCTTCGTTGCGAAGACGAAATAATTTTTTTCTTCACCCAACGAATTCACCGCAATATAATGCGGATATTTATAAATTCCCAATGTATTTATTTGCACATCATTCTGAGAAATACTTTTGTCGATAATCTCTTTTGGCACTATGTAGGAGGAGTGCATACATTTCTTTGTTTCTTGCCACTCACTGCAAGCGCACATCACAACAGCGCCGCGCGAGTCGGTTATAAAAATATCACTGGAGGCCACCTGTGACAAGGACACCGCGATATTCGAAAACTCACCGCCCTTTTCCCCTTTGGAAAAATCGTCAAAGCTTTCGCTTATCTGCTCACAGCATTCTCTTAATGTCTTATACGAAGATTCGGTGAAATTATTATTAAGCACCACCGACAAAATCATCATAAGCACTACAAGGCTTACTGCGACAATACTGACTGTAATGAAGAAATATTTTCTAAAAAGTTTAAGCTTCATAAACTACTTAACCTCAAATTTATACCCCACACCCCAGACAGTCTTAAGTGACCATTCTTGTGATATGTTTTCAAGCTTTTCACGAAGACGCTTAACATGAACATCGACCGTTCTCGAATCTCCGTAATAGTCAAAGCCCCACACCTCGTCAAGCAATTGGTCACGGGTGTAAACCCTGTTGGGATTGTTGGCTAAATGATATATAAGCTCGAGCTCTTTAGGCGGAGTATCGATCTGTTTTCCGTCGACTTCAAGCTCGTAATTTGTAAGATTTATACGAAGCTTGTCATATTTCACTTCGTCAATCTGCTTCTTATTCTTATCATTGCTTCGGCGCAAAACCGCCTTAACACGCGCAACAACCTCTTTAGTATCAAAAGGCTTTGTGACATAATCGTCAGCGCCTAATTCCAAGCCTAAAATCTTATCAAAAACCTCGCCCTTTGCGGTAATCATTATGATAGGTGTGTCTTGGGTTTTTCGGATTTCTCTGCAAACCTGCCAACCATCAAGAAGCGGTAACATTATATCAAGCAAAATAAGGTCGGGTGAATACTTAGCCACCGCACTTACTGCCGCTTCGCCGTCATTTGCAACAACCGTTTCAAAGCCTTCCTTTTCCAAATAAAGCCTTAATAACTCGCAAATATTCTCGTCATCGTCCACAATCAAAATCTTATATTTCAAACCTCACACCTGCTTTCAAATGATATATTACCACAAATTGTCGTCAAGAATATTAAAAAAATATGAATATTTTTTAAATATAAAGAAAAAGGCTGCCTCCGAGGAGACAGCGCATCAGACCCAAAATTATTCTTCAGCTGATTCTTCTTCCTTCATCTTTGCGAAGCATTCACTGCAATAAACCGGACGGTCATCACGGGGAATAAACGGAACCTTTGCCACACCACCGCAAGCAGCGCATACAGCTTCGTGCAATTCTCTGGGCGCTCTTCCTGCATTCTTGCGTTTGTCACGGCAAGGCTTACAGCGTTGCGGTTCATTTACAAAGCCTTTGGATTCATAAAATTCCTGCTCTCTTGCAGTGAAAACAAACTCCTCTCCGCAGTCTTTGCAAACCAGTGTCTTGTCTTCAAACATTTCCTTTTACCTCTCTTAGGTTTTTTATTATTGCCCCGGACGGAATCGCACCGACATCTTTGTTTTACAATGTTCTTCTTTTAAACTACATGGGCATATATACGGCAAAAGCCGTTATTTCTGAATTTTTTTGCGGATACGCGCAAGTGCATTACCCACGGCCTTTTCGGTTATATCCAAATGCTTAGCAATATCATTATAGGTTTTACCCTCTAAGAATTGCTGTAAAACATTGTATTCCATCGTTGAAAGTTCGAGTCTTATATTGTTAGTAAGATTATTATAATCCTCTTGCTCTATTAAAATACTCTCGGGGCTGTCGTGATAGGGCAATTTTGCCTCGTCGATAGGTAAAATCAACTCTTCGGGGATAGTTTTTGCAGAATTGTTTTTACGAAGACGAGATACCACCGAGCGCTTTATACAAACATTGGCAAAAGCGGAAAATGATGCTTTCTCGGGGTTATAGTTCTTAACTGCGGAATAAAGGGCAAAAGTTGCCTCCTGTACGGCATCCTCAACCTCGTTCTCCTGGCAGTATTTTTTAGCGGTTTTGATAATAAGCGGAAGATAACGGTCAATTATTATCTGCAGATTTTCATATTCGCCTTTGTTTATCAGCAAAATGACCTCATTATCGGTCATTTTTTTGTTATTTTCGACAAAATTTATTCCCATCGATACTCCAAAATAGTACTTGTGACCAATTCTTTTAATATAATACCTTAAATAAATAGAATTGTCAAGGAAAATTTTTTGCTTAATATTGTTGCAATATCAACAAAAACAGTGTATAATTTAGCATCGTGAATACTTCCCTTCAGGTGAAATATATGAAAAGATTTTTTTATGCTTCTATTTGCATTTTTTTAAGCGTGCTTACCCTAACTCTTACAACAATCAACACGCTTGAATCACATTTGAATCTAAACACTTATTCACACAGCGAATCGGGTTTTATATCTTCAAATAACAGCGCCCCACTAACTTCAGATTTTTCGCAAAACGACAGCTCTGTTATTTCTTCTGACGCACAAACATCAGCCTGTGGCGAGGTCATTACTCTTGCTAATACCTCTGCTCCGCCAAAGGCCAACTTCACAGCCGCAAGTTATGTTGTTGCTAAATCCTATTCCTTGCCTAAAAGAAGCAGTTTTCCCGCTAACTATAAACTGAAAATCAGCGTCACAGCCCGAGCAAAAGCGAAAGTAACCGCAACTTTAAATGATAACAAAATAACCCTTACCCCAAAAACCGACAAAGGAAATGGCTTTACAAAATTTTCGGGAACCTTCACTTTACCGAGCAATCACATCAAGGATAAGAATTTAGGACCGATAAAATTCAAAGCGTCTTACAACGGTCGTACATCTACCTTCAAATCCAAAGACATTATTTGCAAAAAAGCGAAATTCATAAAATCCTCCGACAAAAAAGCCACTCCTTCAGGCAGTGGATACATAAATGTTGGTTCAGGTGTAATTACTGAAATAGTGTCTTTACAGGCAGAAACTTTTAAAGGCAGCGGAAACAATGACACATCAAAGCCTCATTACAACTATCTTCCAAAAGGAACAGTCGATTACGGCACAGCGAATTATGTCACATTCAAGCGCGACGGCAAAAAATACAACTTAATAACCCTTCGCAGCGGACAAAAAGTTTATAAATCCCGTTATGACCAACCGGGAAGCAAAAAAACAACGGTTGTAAAACAATATGCCGGTACCTTGCCTGACCACAACGAACTCAGCGTATCCTCTTTTAAAAACGGCACCACCCATACAACATTAAAACTCGACATGCTTTGGAAAGCACCCTTTAAATTTAAACTTAAAAATCAAAAGTACAACGATGATTACACCGTCGATAAAATCACATACAAATATATTGATATCACCTTTTGCTATGCAACAAAATTCGACAAAAAAGTCAAAATCCCAAAAGATAACCCTCTCTTCAAAAAAGCCAAGGTCATCAAGAACAAATCCGACTATACACTAAGACTTTACCTAAAAAAAGAAGGCGGTTTCTACGGATGGGACGCATATTACGATTCCAAAGACCGTCTTTGCTTCAAATTTTTGAATCCTGCAAAAATCACGAAAGCTAAAAATAAATACGGAGCCGACTTAACGGGTGTCAGAATTTTAATCGATGTCGGTCACGGCGGAACCGACTGTGGCGCAATAGGATTTGGCAATTCCAAAAAAACCGAGGCGGAACGCAATCTTACCCTCGCCAAAAAAATAAGGAAAGAACTTAAATCAATCGGCGCTACAGTATATATGACCAGAACAAAAGATTCCACCAGTTCTACAGACACAAAAACCAAAATGCTCAGGAATTTAAAGCCGGATTATTGTATCGCTATTCACCACGATGCTAATAATTCCTCCTCAAAAAACGGTTTTGGCGCATATTACTATTATCCTTTCTCAAAAAAAGCGGCAAAATATGTGTTAAACAGTACCATGGATACGAAAATATATAAAAACAAAACTTTCAAATGGCACTACTATTTTATGGGCAGAGTTTCGGTTTGTCCGGTCGTGTTGACCGAAAACGGATATATGACAAATAGTAACGACTTTAAAAAAATTAAAAGCAACGATATCAACAAGAAAAAGGCTGAAGCCATAACAAAAGGTATCGTAAAGTATTTCAAGTCGATACAATAACCCCTTGAATTTGTATATATTTTATTGTATAATTTAATAAAAATAAAGAAAAGAGTTTTTTATGAATTTTACACCTATTGACAACAATTCTCTTGTAGAAGGTTTCTGCATAATTAAAAATGTTGAAAAAAAGACTTCTTCAAAAGGCGACTGCTATCTTGATATGACTCTCGGCGACGCTGACGGCGAAATTAACGCAAAGCTCTGGCGCTATTCTCCCGAAATTCACGGCGAATATGATGCCAACCAGATTATCAAAGTTCGTGGTACGGTATCACAGTACAACGGCAGTGACCAGCTCCGTGTCGAGCGCATCCGCCCCACCTCTCCCGAAGACAATATAAACCCCGAGGATTTCGTAAAATCCGCCAAGTTTTCGGGCGAAGATATGTATAATGAACTGTTTTCTATAGCAGAAAACTTCACTGATAACGATTTAAAGCAAATTGTCTGCGAAATTTTAAAGGATAACAGGCTAAAGCTTCTTTATTGGCCTGCCGCTTTCAAGCTTCACCACGCGGTACGCGGCGGACTTCTTCTACACACACTGACTATCGTCCGTTTGGCAGAAGGTGTCTGCAAGATTTATCCTTTTGTCGACCGCGAGCTTTTAATTTCGGGCGCGATTCTGCATGATATTGCAAAGCTTTGCGAGTTTGAAGTAGCAGACACAGGTATCGCTTCAGGATATTCGGTTGAGGGCAACCTTTTAGGACATCTCACAATGGGAGCTATGATTATTAACAAATATGCCGAAAAACTCGGAGTTTCTCAAAAAACTGCAATGCTTTTGGAACATATGGTTCTCTCCCACCACGGTGAACCTGAATTTGGCGCAGCAGTAAGACCTGCCTTTATCGAAGCCGAGCTTTTATCCGAGCTTGACTTGATGGACTCGCGCGTTTACGAAATGCATGAGGCTGTAAGCAATACCGAAGCAGAGAATTTCTCGGGCAAGCTTTGGGCAATGGACAACCGCAAGCTTTACAACCACAACCGAACAGATTTGGATAAAACAATAAATTTGTTTTAAAATAAATACATAAGAATTAAGGAGTTAAAATTATGACTATTACAAAAGATATGCTTATAGGCGATGTGTTGGATATTGATACAGGCTGTGCGCAGTATTTCTTCGAAATCGGTATGCACTGCCTCGGATGCCCCGCTTCACGCGGCGAAACCATTGAACAGGCTTGTCAGGTTCACGGCACCGACTGTAATGCATTAGTAGAAAAGCTCAACGCTTATTTTGCAAACAAATAATGACACATTTAAGTTTAAGGCTTGAAACTATCGCTTCCCTTGTGCCCTCGGGCGCAAGGGTTTGTGATGTAGGCACAGACCACGCTCTTTTGCCGATTTATCTCAAACAGTCAGGTTCGGCAAAATCTGTAATCGCTACCGATCTTAATAAAAAACCCCTCGAAAATGCGAGACGGAACATCGAAGAAAGCGGTGTTTGTGACCTCTCTCTTCGCCTTTGTGACGGACTTTCTGCTGTTATGCCGAGTGAAGCCGACACAATAATCGTTGCAGGTATGGGTGGAGAGGTTATAACGGGAATACTCGGTTCTTGCGAATGGATAAAATCGGCGGATATCACCCTTATTTTACAGCCAACAACCTCTGCCGAAATTTTAAGGGAATACCTTTTAGATAACGGCTTTGAAATCGAAAACGAAACCCCCGTGTATGACAACAAAAAGCTTTATTCGGTTATGCTTGTGCGATTTAAAAACAATGTAATAAAACCTGACCCTTCAGTTTATTACATTGGTAAAATCGAGCCCGCAGGCGACGGCATTTTATACATAGAGAAACAGCAAAAAAGAGTTTTTGACTGTATGAAAGCCTTACAAAACATCGAATCCGAACAGGACAAATTCTTGTTTTACAAATCTATAAATGACCGACTTTTAAAAATTTTAACGGAGAGTAATAATGGCATTTGACGGCGCATTCACCCACAAAATAGTCGGCGAGCTTAAAACCGCTATAGACAGCCATATCGACAAAATTTACCAACCGTCGCGCGACGAGCTGGTATTTTTGTTGCGCAAAAAAGGTTTTCAGAAAAGGCTTTTTATTTCGGCAAAATCGGGTGCTCAAAGGGTGCATTTCACCGAAAACAAATACGAAAATCCCGCAGTTCCGCCAATGTTTTGTATGCTTATGCGCAAATATCTTTTAAGCGCGAGGCTTATAGATATTTTACAGCCCGCTCTCGAAAGAGTTGTAACCTTCGTGTTTTCTGCAACAAGCGAGATGGGAGATATTTGGGAAATCCGCCTTGTATGTGAGCTTATCGGCGGTAAAGCTAACATTATTCTCGTAAATGCCGACGGCAAAATTATTGACGCTTTAAGGCGAAGCGATGTCGAAACCGCAAGTCGTCTAATACTACCTGGCGCGACCTATGAGCTACCCGAAAGAGAAGAAAAACTCAATCCGCTCAGAGTTTCACCCCAAGAGATTTTAAGCCGTGCTGAAAGTTACTCTCTTTTGAAAACAGCTGACGGCTTTTCTCCCCTTATATGCCGTGAAATTGAAAATTCAGGCGATAACGAAGCTTCGCTTGTAAAGATAATAAATGACCTTAAAAACGAATGTAAACCCATTCTTATTCTCGGAAAAGACGGCGAACCTTTTGATTTTACCTATACCGAGATTTCACAGTACGGACAGTCGTATGAAAACAAAAAGTACGAAAGTTTTTCAGAACTTCTTGATAAGTTTTACACCGCGAAGGAAAACCTTGCGCGCGTGAACACCAACGCCAAGGACATTATAAAACTTGTCACCAACCTTAAAAACCGCACCGAAAAGAAACTCACGTTAAGACTTGAAGAACTCAAAAAATGTGAAAACCGCGAAACCTTACGAATTTATGGCGAGCTTTTAAAGGCAAATCTTTTTTCAATAGAAAAGGGCTCTTCATTTGCCGAAGTAACTAATTACTATAGCGAAAACCTCGAAACTGTGAGGATACCACTCGATATTTCGCTCTCACCTCAAAACAACGCGAATAAATATTTCAAAAACTACAAAAAGACCTATACCGCCGAGCAAACTCTCAAAGAACTTACTCAAAAAGACCGCGAGGAGCTTGTTTATTTTGACTCGGTGCTTGACAGTATCGAGCGCGCCTCCTCCCTTGCGGATATCGCACAGATTCGCGAAGAATTGGCAGACGGCGGATATATAAAACAGCATACCAATCAAAAAAAGCAAAAAGAAATACAAAATCAGTTCAAAGAATATACCTCCAAAGAGGGATATAAAATACTTGTAGGCAAAAACAACAAGCAAAACGACCGCCTTACAACCGTTATTGCCTCAAAACAAGACCTGTGGTTTCATGTCAAAAATATTGCCGGCAGTCATGTTATAGTATTTTGCGGCGGTAGTGAAGTGTCGGAGGAAACCATATTGCAGGCGGCTCTTTTGGCGGCACAAAACTCCAAGGCACGCCGTTCTTCAAATGTCGCAGTAGACTACACACCTGTAAAATATGTCAAGAAACCGAAAGGCGCAAAGGCAGGTATGGTTATTTACACCACAAACAAAACCGTTTATGTCACACCGAAGGGAGAAAACTAAATGAAAATCGGCGTTTCTACCGCATCCCTTTACCCTCTTGAAACCGAAATAGCGCTCGAAGAAATCGGCAAAGCAGGTGTCAAAGATACCGAAATTTTCTTCAATGCCGAAAGCGAATTGAAGCCGTCTTTTGTTGATACTCTTCTCGATATAAAGGAAAATTACGGTCTTAATATCACCGCTGTCCATCCGACAATGTCGCTCGCAGAATCATTTATGATTTTTTCGGAATACGAACGCAGATTCAGAGATGCCCTGCAAAAATTCGCCCTTTATTCCGAGATTGCGGCAGAATTAGGCGCAAAATACATCATTCTTCACGGCGGAAAACCAAACGGCCTTACCACTGATGAGGAGTACTGCGAAAAATTCATGGCATTAAATCGGGAAACTCAAAAAAACAATGTTATGGTTTTACAGGAAAATGTTGTAAATTACCGCTCAGGTGACATCGAATTTTTACGCTCTATGCGCGAGATTTTAGATGACGACGCACAGTTCTGCTTCGACATAAAACAATCCATACGTTGCGGTTATAATCCCCTTGATTTGATAAACGAATTTTGTGATAATATCTGTCATTTTCACATAAGCGACCACTCACTCGCTGGCGACTGCCTTTTGCCGCTTCGAGGAAAATTCGATTTTAAAACATTTTTTGAAATCTTAAAGCAAAAAGACTATAAAGGCGCTTGTATGATCGAAGTTTATAAAAATGCTTACAAAAACAAAAAAGAAATCTTCGATTCCTTACAAGAACTTAAAAGAATAATATAAAAAACTGTTGCTTTATTAAAAAATATAAGGTATAATGTTGAATGGGTTGTTATGATACCTAAAAATCAACAGAAAAGAGGAATAACGTGAACGAGTTTTCTATTTATCATATCTTTCGCTTAATCGTTAAAAACTTTCTTATAATTGTTTTATGTGCAATTCTTTTAGGTGTTGGCGCATTTTGTTATTGTGAATTCCACCTTGAAGAACGTTTTGCCGCTTCTGGCTCTGTCGTAGTTACCAACGGCGGTATTTTCGATGTGGAAAACCAAAACACACAAATCGCAGGCAGTGACAAGGTAAATAACGCGGATATTGCCGCTTCAATCAACCTTTTGACAACTGTCAAAGACATCCTTTCAACAAACGATATTTACAAAGAACTTTCCGATAAGCTTGACGGTAAATATTCCTATAGTCAGTTAAAAAGTTTTGCAAGCATTTCAAAGCGTGACGATTATTCCCTCTTTATCGATGTGAGATTTGAAATGAACAATAAGGAAGAGGCAACCAAGATAACCAATATGTTCTTGGAATTGACTCCCGAATACATAAATGAAAGTATCCCCAACACACGTACTCGCGTTTACGCTTGTGACGGTGCCACAAAAACCTATCCGCGCACAATGTCAACAACAGTTCTTGCAATGTTTATCGGCGCGTTGCTGGCATTTGTTGTGGTTTACATTATTTCACTCTTCAACACAACTGTTGAATCTGAAGAAGAATTCAAGGACAGATACAACATTCCCGTTTTAGGTGATATTCCTGATTTCGCTTCGGCTAAATCAGGCAAATACGCCAAATCATACTACAAGGGAGGTAACTACTATGGCAATTAAGTCTTCAAAAAAAAGTTCGGGTGAAAAAATCATAAATGCCGAGCTTAATAAAACCCCCTTTGCAATTGTTGAATCTTACAAGAACTTAAGAACAAACCTGATTTCCATAATGTCAAAAGCCGACGGCAAAATTTTGGCAATTTCAAGTCCTAACGCGGCTGAGGGTAAATCAACAACCGCTCTTAATATTGCGATAACACTTTCACAGTTGAATAAAAAAGTGATTATTCTTGACACCGACTCCCGCAAGCCCTCTATCCACAAAAAAGCTAAACTAAACAACGAAAAGGGCTGTATGGATGTACTTTTAGGTGAAAAATCTATCGATGATGTAATTGTACACTACAACAACTTTTTAGATGTTATAACATCAGGTGCAAAGGTTAAAAACCCGTCCGAATTGTTTAGTGATGTTGCATTTGACAAACTTTTGGAAAAACTCGAAGAACGCTATGATTATATCATTCTTGATACACCGCCCATAAATGTCGTTTCCGACACTTTGATTATTGCGCAAAAGTGCGATGCACTTGTAATGGTAATCCGTGCCGGTGTCACCAAGTATGAAGCATTCGAATATGCTTATGACAGTCTAAAGGTTTTAGATATCGAACTTGATGGCGTGATAATCAACGGTTCAGGTGGAAAAGGCGGCGGATACTACTCAAGAAACAGATACAATTCCTACCGCTATGTGAACAATTCTTACACACAACAATAACTTCAAAACGGGAGAGCTTTTCTCCCGTTTTTGCATAACTCAAAAAAAGGGGGAGATTATATGTTTTTAGATATACATTCTCATATTTTGCATGATATCGACGACGGCGCAAAGGATTTGAACGAATCTCTTGCTTTGCTCGAAAATATGTATTTTCAAGGCATAACAGACGTAATCGCAACACCCCATTTTTATCCACAGACTGATATTCTTGACAACTTTTTAGAAACGGCATCCCGTCGTTTTGGAGAACTTAAGAAGACAAGCGAAAACAAAAATTTGCCGAATATTTACCTCGGTTGTGAAGTATTCTATTATAGCGGAATCAGTAAAGCATCCTCTTTGGAAAAACTGACGCTGGGCGGTTCTGATTATATTTTATTAGAACCTGACTTTTCACAATTAGGTATAGGTTTTCAGAAAGAACTATTATATTTAAGGGACACTATCGATATCACCCCGATTATCGCCCACATCGAGCGTTATCACAAGGAAAGAGGTTATAAAAAGCTTATCACTTTTATAAAAGAAAACGGCATCTTAACGCAGGTAAACGCTTCTTCATTTACAAACCGCCATTATACGCGAACACTCAAAAAGCTCATAAACGAGGATGTTATAAGTTTTATCGCTACCGATACCCATTCTTTAGAACACCGGCCACCTATGCTCCAAGAAGCATTCGCGATAATCGAAGAAAAATTCGGCGCGGAATATAAGAAAAAGCTTTATAAAAACTCCCAAGAGCTTCTCGAAAAAATCACTCTCAAAGGAAACTGATATATGTTTTCGAAAAATTTGAATATAAACACCAAAAACGGTGTAACCTATATAACCTTTCCAAAACTTGAAAAGACAGGTCTTGTCAATCACCTTTTCTCCACGCGCATAGGCGGTGTGAGCGAGGGGCAGTACCAAAGTATGAACCTTAGCTTTAACAATGGTGACAACCGCGAGAATGTGTTGGAAAACTACCGCCGTTTGTGTAACTGTGTGGATATTGACATAAAGAACCTTGTTTTGAGCCGTCAGACACATACCGACAATATTAAAACCGTAATCGAAGAGCATCGCGGTACAGGAATTTTTAAAGACTCTTTTTGCGATATTGACGGTCTTGTGACCGACAGACCTCAAGTAGCACTTGTGACACAGTATGCCGACTGCACTCCCCTTGTATTTTTGGACCCTGTAAAAAAGGTTATCGCCACTTCCCACGCAGGCTGGCGCGGAACTGTAAAAGAAATCGGCAGAAAAACTGTCGAGAAAATACAAAGAGAATTCGGCAGTAACCCGAAAGATATTATCACAGGAATAGGCCCTTGCATACAAAGCTGTTGCTACGAGGTTGATGACCCTGTTTATAATGAATTTGTAAAACTTTCCTACCTCGATTTAAGCAAGATTTTCACCCACAAAGAAAACGGAAGATATATGCTGAATCTCGTAGAAGCCAACAAGCAAATTCTTATAAATGCAGGCGTACTTGAAGAGAATATCGACCTTTCAGATATATGCACCTGCTGTAATACCGACAAACTTCATTCCCACCGTGCAACAGGTGGCAAGCGCGGAAACTTAGGTCTAATTATAGAATTAAAAAAATCAAGGAACTAAAATGTTCCTTGATTTTTTTATCACAAATATTCCAACCGCGCATTTTACTATACAGGACACAAGATATACAAAATATAAAAAACCGTCCATACGGGTAAAAAGGTTGCCAAAAGTGACGGTACTTCCTGCCGACGCGTATGGGAAATCAAGTCTTCCAGAAAACTCGATTCCGAAAAGCAAAACCGAGTTTAAAATAGTTATTCCAAGCAAAATATATCCTAAACAAAAACCGCACAAAGCGGTACTTTTCTTCATATTAGAAAGCTTGGCAAATATGGTGAGTAACGCCGTAGGTAAAACAACACCCTCAAGATATGGCAAAAGCTGTCCAAAAAAGACATTCAAATCGGGAAGCTCGCGTATAAATATATTTTTTGCATTAAAATCCTTTGCCGTCGCAAAGAAGAAAAAAAGTATAACAGCTAAGGACGGCACAAAGCTAGTGAGTGAAAATTTCAAGAGGATTTGCGGATTTTGAAAGGCTATGAAGATAAGCACCGCAATAAAAGGCAAAACTATCAAAAAAGGTTTTGTGTCAGGCAGTAAATCAATATGAATGAACCTTATAAATGTTATACCCGCCCGACCTATGCAAAACAGCGCAAGCAAACTTGACAAAACTGCCACGATTTTATTAAAAGGCAAGAAATAACAAACAAAATATACCGCAATCGCTATAACTCCCGACACTAAAAACCCTAAAAAGTTATACTGATTTGCATTTTTCTGCGGAGCAGTTATGACCGCATTCCCCAAAATAAAAAGCACAGACAGAGCGACAAAATGTTTTTGGTAGTGATTATTGATATCAGCTTTCAAAACACAGTCCCCCATCCTTTTGATTTACCCTCGGCAAAACCGCTTTATAGCCCGAATTTATAACCTCGAAAAAGCGGTTTTTATAATGTTTATTTTGCTTTAAAAGTCCCATAATATCATATCCTGCGCAAGCAGACGACAAGGGCTTTGTCGACAAAAGCTTTTGCGGATTTTCGCTCTTTACAAAAAATGCCGACAGGGTTATCTCCTCTTCATTGTAACAAAAATTGCAGACCTCTTTAAACCGAGCTTTAGATATGTCTTCACCAACCGCTATCACACCGCAATGCGACAGTAAAAGCGGTTGGGTACATTGTTTTCTTATCTCACCGACAGCGCTTTCTATACTGCTTCCCCTTCCTTTAAATACCTTTACAGTCTGTTCGGTATTTTCAGAATTTATTACAATCGCCTCAAAACAGACCTCATACTGCCCGTTATTATAATCAAACCCCATACTCGAAATCAGATATTCGGGGCCTTTTTTTTCGCAGCCGCATAATAAAAACATCAAAAAAATCGCAAATAATATCTTTTTCATTTTTTGCCGTCCCCTTTTCGCACGATATTTCTGTTGAAAATCGGACGGTTTTTCATATAGTCCCAAGGCGCGCGGAAGACCGTGTCCTTAAGACTCTGCAAATTGGCTTCCCTTAGCGATACTGTATAATCGGTCGAGAAGGACGAAAGCGAAAAGATGTGAAGCATTAAAAAAATGATTCCCAAAAAGTAACCGTAAATACCCAACGCCGCAGACAGTAAAACCAAGCCTATCCTCAAATAAAACACCGCGGTTTTAAGGCGCGGAAGCATAAGCCCTGCTATACCCGAAAGAGCAACGGCTATGAGTATCGGCGCGCTTATAATCCTCGCTTCTACCGCCGCCTGACCGACAACAAGTCCGCCGACAATACTCAGCGCGTGACCGAGGTTTTGACTCATTCTGATGCCTGCTTCTTTTAGTATCTCAAAGACAAGTATCATAACAACACATTCTGTGACGGGTGTAAGTGGCACTCCGCCGCGCTGTTGCATAACCGTTATAGCAAAGGGTGTCGGCAAAAGCTGACGGTGAAAGGTTGAAATAGCGATAAAAACTGCAGGGATGCTGATACTCAAAAAGAAGCAAAAATACCGTAAAAGCCTTTCAGCAGAGCTTAAAAGATAATTCTGATAATAGTCTTCGTCCGACTGAAAATTTTCCGAAAATAGATATGGCACAGTAACTACCATCGGCGTGCCATCAACAACTATGGCTATTCTGCCCTCGAGAAGCCTTGCCGCCACAATATCGGGACGCTCGGTAGTACCGCTCGTCTTAAAAAAAGAACGCTTATTATCCCTTATCTGCTCGGCGATATAGTTGGTATCGAGTATCCCGTCGATATCAATTTTTCCGATCCTTTTCTTGATTTCTTCCACTGTTTTCTGGTTTGCAAGAGTACCTAAATAACAAATAAAAACCGCCGTCGAGGTGCGCCTGCCGACACGCATCATTTCTATACACAAATCGGGCGTTAATAACTTTCGCCTAAGCATTGCAAGGTTTAAAAGCGCCGCTTCTTCAAAGCCCTCGCGCGGTCCTTGTAAAATCCGTTCCTCCTGCGGCTCCATAATACCGCGTGTTCGAAACCCCTTTACATCCATCATAAGCGCGGTTTTACTGCCGTCAATTAAAAGCAGAGCCTCGCCGTACAGTATACCCTCTAAAATTTGCGCTATGTTTTCTTTCTTTTTAACATCACGGGTAAAAAGTACCTGCTTGCCTATATAATCGGAAATACTTCCACTGACACTAGGAGAATCAACTGTCAGCAACGGACGGATAATCGCCTCGTTTATCTGGTCGGCATCAGTCATACCGTCCATATATACAAGCGCACAATCAAACGGCACTGTATTGCGAGCGCTCATTTCTTTGACGCGCAAAATCACATCTTTTTTGAAAATGTCTTTAAAAAACGAAATATCTTCTTTCAAATTTCCGCTTAAATTACAGTTTTTATAATCTGATATCTGCCCTGACATATCTTCACCACACATTATTTTTAAATAGTGTGCGCAGTATTTAATTCATAATGCAAAAATTTAGCATTTTATAAAAACTAAAAACGGCTCTATTCAGAGCCGTTTGATAAATATTATTTACTTTGTCGATATGCAAGCTAAAGCTTACTCGATATTTTTACTTTTTATACTCTACATATTCTTCAAGGCACATATCAAGGTCGTTAATTTCGCGAGCGGCGTTAATACCAACAAAACGCCAATGCCACGACTCGTAAATTATGCCTGTCACATCTTGCTTATCCTTTGGATAGCGCATTACAAAACCGTAATTTTCGGCATTTTTCATAAGCCAATCGTACGCATCCATTTGTTCAAACGATTCATCGGCACAGTTTATATCAAGCGAAAGACCTGTGTGGTGCTCACTAGTTCCCGGTCTTGTAACAACCGTAGCAGCTTTTTCTTCGGCCTCGCTTTCGGGCACGCCGTTGTTAATTTGTTTTGTAATTTGCTGTTGGAACAATTGCTTTTGCACTTCATACGAGCGATAAGGCGACAAAACCCCAATATCCACACCCTCACTTCGCGCATCATCGATCATAGCCTTCAAATACGGCCAAGCTTTTTTATTAAATTTGTTTCTAAAGCCTTTTAAATACTTATTTGGAATTGTTACGAGATTGCCGTCATAATCATAATCCTCGGGCAACGGGTTTTGAGCACTTACAAGTAAAAGATTAGTAAACTCAGCATCAAGCCCGTGGGGTGTTTCTTCCTCCTTCGAGCTTGTAACTTCACTCAAAGAAGGTTCTTCACTCGAAACAATTTCGGTTTGTGGAATTTCACTCGATATCATATCAAGAGAAGAGGTTTCGGTGCGGTTATCGTCATCCTTAGTCACCGCCGAAATTATAAAAATCACCAAGACAACTGCCAAAGCCAAAATAAGCGCACAAACACCTAAAAATATATTCCTTTTTAAAATTGCTTTTTCACGTCCTGTCATTTTCTTCACCTATTCATCCAATTTTAAAACTGCCATAAAGGCTTCCTGCGGAACCTCAACATTACCTAAGCGACGCATACGCTTTTTACCCTCTTTTTGCTTTTCAAGAAGCTTTTTCTTACGAGTAATATCACCGCCATAGCATTTAGCAAGCACATCCTTACGCATAGCCTTTACAGTTTCGCGCGCGATAACCTTACCCGAAACCGCAACCTGAACAGGTACTTCAAAAAGCTGACGTGGAATGAACTCTTTAAGTTTTTCAGCAATCTTACGCGCACGGGCATAAGAATTGTCGGTATGAACAATAAACGAAAGCGCGTCGACCATATCACCCGCAAGTAAAACATCAAGTTTTACAAGCTTGGACTTTTCATAGCCTTTCATCTCGTAATCATAGCTCGCATAACCTTTTGTGCGGGATTTAAGCGCATCAAAAAAGTCGTAAACAATCTCGCCCATCGGCATAATATA
>JAZNLE010000107.1:0-2082 GCA_045578885.1 Acutalibacteraceae bacterium
GTCCCGTAAAGGCAACTGTATGGATAACGGTGCTATGGAAAACTTCTTTGGCAGGCTTAAGGTTGAAATGTTCTACGGTGAAAAATTTGAAAGCGTTAACGCTTTCATTGATGAATTAAAAAAATATATTTATTATTACAACAACGAAAGAATTTCCTTAAAACTAAAAGGAATGAGTCCAGTGCAATACCGAACTCATTCGCTAACAATTTAATATTTAGTTTTGTCTATACTTTGGGGTTCACTTCATTTTCGGTCTCTTTTTTTGTCTTTAAAGGTTAATCGAACAATCGGCAAATTGCGACTAAACACACTATTCATTTAGTATAATTGATTATAAATTTTTTTATCTCTTCTCTATTAAGGAGTATTTGGTTTTTCGTTATAATTTTAGTGTATCTAAAATAAAAACAGTAGCTGCTAATTGCAACTACTGTTTAAATTCAAAATATTCTTAATCACAGCACTCGTCTTTTTTGACGGGTGCTTTTTTCTTCTCAGCAGGTTTGGTTGTATCGCCTAGTCCTGTTGTTTCAGAAAAGATTGCATTATTGGTTACAGCGTTTACTGCGTCGGTAGGAATAATAATTTTAGAAGCGGTTCCGTTGGACATATTAACAAGCGCTTCATATTTCTTAAGTTCCAATACTGCAGCGTCAACACCTGCTTCTCTTAAAGCAATCAAACCGTCTGCTTCAGCTTTCTTTGAAAGGTAAATAGCCTTTGCCTCACCCTCTGCCCTAGCGATGCGAGCGTCACGCTCACCTTCAGCGGCAAGAATCATTGCCTGCTTGTCACCCTCAGCGCGTGTAATTGCGGCAGCCTTGTGACCTTCAGCCTGTAAGAGTGTTTCGCGGCGGTCACGTTCAGCCTTCATCTGTTTTTCCATCGCGTTCTGAATTTCGAGCGGCGGAATGATGTTTTTAAGCTCAACACGGTTAACCTTAATACCCCATTTATCAGTAGCATCGTCAAGAATGGCGGTCATTTTGCCGTTGATAGTATCACGAGAGGTCAATGTGCCGTCAAGTTCCATTTCACCGACGATATTACGCAAGGTTGTAGCGGTAAGATTTGCCAAAGCATTTATCGGGTTTACAACACCGTATGTATAAAGCTTTGCATCATAAATGTGATAGTAGACAACAGTGTCAATCTGCATGGTTACATTATCTTTAGTGATAACAGGTTGCGGTGCAGAATCGAGCACCTGCTCTTTAAGAGTCACTTTTTTAGAGATTCTCTCAAGAAGTGGAATTTTAATATGAAGTCCTGCACCCCAAGTAGTTTTGTATTTACCCAAAAACTCGATAACATACTCAGTCGCCTGAGGAACGATTCTAACGCAAGGAACGATGATTACCAAAAGTAAAATGATTAAAATTGCTATCCACATAATATTTTACTCCTTTATTAAAGCATTTTTAAGTTTTTTGTTCTTAGCAAAGAACGGGATAAACATCTTAAACGAATTTAAGAAATGCGGATTAACCGAAAGCATTTCTTCGATAGCCGCTGCAACTTTTTCGTTTTCGTAAGCTGCCGCTGCAAGAACTGCAACAACAGTGTTTACAGTGTCCCTATCCCCTTTATTATAAGCATTACCAACCACATCGTAGAACTTCTTTATCTGTTTTTTGGTTCCCTCTTCGAAAAGGCGGACAAGACGCGGAACGAGATGCTCACCAAAGAAGTTGAGATAAAGGAAATTGCCATAAACCGAGATATGATTCTTGTATTCGTCTTTCAAAGCAGGAAAAACATCGAGAATTTTCTTAGCAAGAGCAGAAATATTGACAATGCCATCCTTCGAAGCGGTCGGGAGTTCGACAATGCTATTAACTCCCCTCTTGTGTTTGATACCGAACTCTTTGCGAAGAGATGTAGTAAAATCAATACCTACCGAAGCCGCATCGCGCGCGGTCTGGCTGTCGTCGAAAAGCCAAGCGTTGATTTCGCGGTATTCGCCAACAGTACCCTCTTCGATATCAGCTACCGACAAGGTATACATCTGTCTTTCGTCTTCATATTTTACGATAATTGACTTTGAATTGTTAGAAAATGTGCCATCCTTTTCTGTGA
>JAZNLE010000108.1:0-6239 GCA_045578885.1 Acutalibacteraceae bacterium
GGCGTTGTCATAATTTATAACAAAGCCCGCGTGCTTATCGCTTACCATAGCTCCACCAACACTCACACCCTTAAGGTTGTTCTTTTCAATAAGCGCGCCTGCAAAATGCCCCTCGGGGCGCTTAAAGGTGCTACCTGCAGAGGGGTATTCAAGCGGTTGCTTATCCTTTCGTCTACCGAGGAAATCGTCCATCTGCGCCTTGATTTCCGCTTTATCGCCTTTTTCAAGACCGAATTTAACCGAAATAATGATATCTCCGTTTGTTTTGAAAATGCTCTTTCGGTAGCCAAAGCACATATCTTTGGCTATGATTTCATAAATATTTCCGTTTTTATTCATAGCCGTTGCCGACAAAACCACCTGCGACATCTCACCGCCATAAGCGCCTGCGTTCATATAAAGCGCACCGCCGACACTACCTGGGATACCGTAGGCAAACTCAAGCCCCGTAAGACAGTTATCGTAAGCAAAAGTGCAAAGCTGTGCCAATGACACACCTGCACCGACAGTTATAACCTCGCCGTCGAGAGAAATTTCGTCAAAACCGCAAAGACTTATAACAACACCCTCTACACCCTCGTCAGATACGAGAATATTGGAGCCCTTGCCGATTATAAAATACGGAATTTTAAGACTTTCGCATTCGCAAACCACAGCCTTAAGACACTCGGCGTCACAGCATTCTACAAAGTAATCTGCCTTACCGCCGATTTTAAAGCTTGTGTGGTTTTTCATTATTTCGTCTTTTTTAAAAGGTATTTTGTTGTCCTTGCAAAATTTACAAAAAGGCATAAATTACTCCCAATTAAAAAGGTTCTACCGAATTAGTTTCGTCGGTCTGGTCGTCGGTCATACCGAGTTTTTTAAGCAAATCCTCAGCCGCATTGTAGCCGAGTTTCTTTTGACGGTTGTTCATAGCCGCAACCTCGATAATAACCGCCAAGTTTCTACCAGGTTTTACAGGAATTGTAAGCGACGGAATTTCCAAATCAAGTATAGAAGTTGTCTGCTTTTCAAGTCCCATTCTGTCATAAGCCTTATTAACATCCCACTGCTCAATATTGATAACAAGGTCTATTTTTTCGGTAAGCTTTACAGCGCCCGCACCGAAAATACGGCTTGCATTTATAATTCCTATGCCTCGAAGCTCGATAAAATGTCTTATGTTATCGGGCGCAGTACCAACAAGTGATTTATCCGACACTCTGCGAATTTCCACCGCATCGTCGGCGATAAGACGGTGACCGCGTTTTACAAGCTCGATTGCGGTTTCACTCTTACCGACACCGCTCTCACCGAGGAGCAATATACCCTCACCGTAAACTTCGACGAGAACACCGTGACGGGTAACACGGGGTGCTAAATTAAGATTAAGAAAAGCGATAAGGGCGGACGCAAAAGATGATGTTGAATTTTCAGTTCTGAAAAGCGGTACCGAAAATTCTTTTGCCAACTCTATAAACTTTTCACTGATTTCTAAATTACGGCAAACCACAACCGCACTCGGCTTGCGTGAGAAAAGCTCTCTCATTCGAATTTCTGCCTTTTCAGGTGCCAAATTCTCAAGATAACTTTCTTCGGCTTTGCCTATAATCTGGATACGCTTTTCGTCGAAAAACTCATAGTATCCTGCCATCTGAAGACCGGGGCGGTTAACTTCAGTTGAAGAGATTACAAGCTCTTCGAAATTTTCAGGAACATAAAGAACCTCCAGTGAAAATTCTTTTATAATTTTTGTGAGCGGCACTGTGAAATTAGACTTCATTTTTCGCACTTCCTTAAAATGATTATATATTCCTTTTTTCATTATATTATAAAACACATAAAAAGGCAAAACATTTTTAAAATAAAGTTTTACTTGATAAAAATGTGAATAACAATTATAATATCTTTATATCAAATTAAAAGGAAGTTTATTTTATGAAGTTAGGTTTAGTAGGTTTGCCAAATGTTGGCAAATCAACCCTTTTTAACGCAATTACAAACGCAGGAGCGCAGTCGGCAAACTATCCGTTCTGCACCATTGAACCCAATGTTGGTATGGTAAGTGTTCCTGACGAGCGCCTCGAAAAACTCAAAGAAATCTACAACCCTGACAAATTCACCCCTGCGGTTATCGAATTTGTCGACATTGCAGGTCTTGTAAAGGGCGCTTCCAAGGGCGAAGGTCTTGGAAATAAATTTTTGTCAAACATTCGCGAAGTTGACGCGGTAGTTCATGTTGTGCGTTGCTTCGAAAGCGACGATATTATCCACGTTGAAGGCTCGGTTGACCCTGCACGCGATATCGAAACCATCAATTTAGAGCTCATTTTCTCTGATATCGAGATGGCAGAGCGCCGTCTTGACCGCGCAACAAAGGCTTTAAAGGGCGACAAGAAAATGCAGCCCGAGGTTAATTTCTTAAAACGCCTTATCGCCCACCTCGAGAGCGGTCTTCCTGCAAGAAGCATCGAAATTCTTGACGACAGCGAGCAGGAAATTATCAACACCACCGCGCTTTTATCGGCAAAACCCGTAATCTACGCTTGCAATATGTCGGAAGACGATTTTATAAACGGAATTGACAGTAATAAAAACTACAATACTGTAAAAACTATAGCCGAAACCGAAAAGGCAGAAATTTTGCCGATTTGCGCCGCTTTAGAAGCCGAAATCTCAACCCTTTCAGATGAAGAAAAGGTTATGTTCTTGGAAGAACTCGGCCTCGAGCGTTCAGGTCTTGACCGTATGATTCAAAAGTGCTACTCGCTTTTAGGTCTTATTTCCTACTTGACAGCAGGCAAACCTGAGGTTCGCGCATGGACTATAAAGAACGGCACCAAAGCGCCTCAGGCGGCAGGTAAAATCCATACCGACTTTGAGCGTGGCTTTATCCGTGCAGAAGTTATAAACTTCACACAGTTTATGGAATGCGGCGGAAATATGGTCACCGCCAAAGAAAAAGGCCTTGTCAGAAGCGAAGGCAAGGAATATGTTATGGCAGACGGCGATATCGTCCTTTTCCGCTTTAATGTTTAATTTGGAGTGATTTTGTGCCCTTTTATTACTATGGCATTGACCCGTTATATCTCTACCTTGTACTACCTGCGATAGTTTTATCACTTTTCGCGCAGATAAAGGTTAAATCAACATTCTCAAAGTATTCTAACCACCTTTGCAACTATACGGGCGCAGATGCAGCAAGACGAGTGCTCGAAGCCAACGGTGTGTTTGATGTCAAAATCGAGCGTGTTTCTGGCAACTTGACCGACCATTATGACCCTAAAACCAATGTTATAAGGCTCTCGGATGCGGTCTACAGCGCGACAAGTATTTCATCTGTGGGTGTTGCCGCTCACGAAGCAGGCCACGCGGTGCAATACGCAAAGGGATATTCGCCGATAAAGGTGCGAACCGCAATTTATCCCGTATGTAATATCGGCTCGCAACTTTCAATACCGCTTCTTTTAATCGGTCTTTTGTTCAACTATTCATTTTTAATGAATTTAGGCATTATTTTCTTTGCGGTAGCGCTTGTTTTCCAGCTTGTAACCTTGCCTGTTGAATTCAACGCTTCCTCGCGTGCGCTATCGGCTATTCGCGACAGCAATATCTTGCTTGACGACAGCGAAATCAAGGGCGCTCGCAAGGTGTTATCCGCAGCGGCGCTTACCTATATCGCGGCATTTTTGGTGTCCTTAACCCAACTTTTAAGATTTTTAATAATAGCAAACAGACGGCGCAGATAGTCGCCGTTTTTTTGCATATAAAACCCACTTCACCCCATACTAAAAGGGGTGATGAATTTGAAAAAAGCAAATCTTATTTTGTTCCCGATAGGCGCTTTAGGATACGGACTGATTGAAATCTTATGGCGAGGGCATACCCACCCGTCAATGCTGACAGCAGGCGGTATCTGCTTTGTCTTTTTCGGCAAAATCGGGCAAGAACTAAAAAGCGCAAGCCTTTTCACAAAAGCGGTTATCGGAAGCGGTTTTGTAACCCTTATTGAACTGATTTTTGGCGTAATTTTTAATATTATTTTGAAGAAAAATGTTTGGGATTACAGCCGTATGCCCTTTAATTTCAAGGGGCAAATCTGCCTTTTATATTCTTTTTTCTGGGGAATATTGAGCCTCGCTTTTATCCCCTTTGCCGCAAGGATAAAAGATAGATTGCAAAATGGAAAATAAAATAGTATAATATACTATAAGGTGATTATATGGACTTTTTACACAGAACCTGGGCGGAGATCGATTTATCTGCTCTCAGGCACAATTTTAAAGTTTTAAAGAAAAAAGCAAACGGCACAAAAATAATGGCGGTTGTAAAGGCCGATGCTTATGGACATTCAGCTAAAGCCATCACCCCTGTTTTAGAACAATGCGGTGCTGACAGTTTTGCTGTTTCAAACATTGAAGAAGCATTGTCTTTGCGCGCTTTTGGGATAAAAAAGCCTATTTTAATTTTGGGTTACACCCCTGTAAACACTGCTAAAACACTTGAATATTACGATATTTCACAGTGTGTTTATTCTATAGACTATGCAAAGGAATTATCCAAAGTCGCACTAAAGCAAAATATAAAAATCAAAGTACATATAAAGCTTGATACAGGTATGTCGCGTTTAGGTTTTGACTGCCGAAGTGATGAACTTTGCGGTATGAACGAAGCCTTAGAAAGCGCAAAGCTTGACGGTTTTACTGTCGAAGGAATCTTCACCCACTTTGCTGTGGCAGACCGCACAGCGACAACCGAAGACGGCTTTACCGACGCGCAGTATTCTCGCTTCAAAAAGGCGGTTTCGCTCTTTGAAAGCAACGGCATTAACCCCGTATTTAAGCATTGCTGTAACTCAGCAGGTTTTCTTTTAGACAGTGACAAGCACCTTGACCTATCAAGGATAGGCATTTCTCTTTACGGTCTTTCTCCCTCAAGTGACCTTGAACCCAACAAAGATTTAATCCCCGTTATGACGGTGAAATCAGTCGTATCTATGGTTAAAGAAATAAACGAGGGTGACACCGTCAACTACGGCAGAACCTTTAAGGCAGAAAAAAATATGCGTATCGCCACTGTTTCGGTAGGTTACGCTGACGGTTACCCCCGCCTTTTGTCAAATAAGGGATATGTGCTTATAAACGGCAAAAAAGCCAATATTGTCGGCAGAGTTTGTATGGACCAGATGTGTGTTGATGTAAGCGATGTGCCCGAGACACAAATGGGTGACGAAGTTATCCTCTTCGGCAAGGAACTGTCAGTTGATATTTTAGCCGACCTTGTAGGCACTATAAACTATGAAATTGTTTGTGGCATTTCTCCGCGAGTGCCGAGAATCATTATAGATAGGTGATTTTATGAGCAAATACATATTAAGCCTTGATGAAGGTACAACGAGTGCCCGCGCTATTTTATTCGACAAGGATGCCAATATTGTATCGGTAGCACAGCACGAATTCACCCAGATTTACCCCAAACCCTCTTGGGTGGAGCACAACCCGCAGGAGATTTATTCGGCACAATACACCTCTTTAACAGAGTGCATAATCAAAGCCAATGTAAACCCAGAGGATATCGCCGCTGTGGGTATTACAAACCAAAGAGAAACGGTTATCGTCTGGGATAAAACCACGGGCGAGCCTGTTTATAACGCTATTGTGTGGCAATGCCGCCGCACAGCAGATATTTGCGAAGAGCTGAAGACTCAAGGACTTGAAGAATATATCCAAGAAACAACAGGCCTTAAAATCGACGCCTATTTTAGCGCTACTAAAATCAAATGGATTTTAGACAATGTCGAAGGCGCACGCGAAAAAGCCGAAAAAGGCGAGCTTCTTTTCGGCACGGTTGATACCTGGCTTTTGTGGAAGCTCTCGGGCGGTAAAATTCATATTACCGACTATACAAACGCTTCGCGTACAATGCTTTTCGATATACATAAGCTATGTTGGGATAAGAAGCTTTTAGAGGTTTTAGATATCCCCGAAAGTATGTTACCCGAGGTTAAATCCTGTAGCGAAATTTACGGCAAGGTTAATATTTTAGGCTCTGAAACGGCAGTTTCAGGTATTGCAGGCGACCAACAAGCCGCGCTTTTCGGCCAAGGTTGCTTTAATAAAGGTGACATTAAAAACACCTACGGCACAGGTTGTTTTCTGCTTATGAATACGGGAGAAACCGCCGTAGAAAGCAAAAGCGGTCTATTAACCACAATAGCCGCCACTTTAAAGAACGAAAAGATTACCTATGCACTTGAA
>JAZNLE010000109.1:0-2498 GCA_045578885.1 Acutalibacteraceae bacterium
GCCGAAGCGTGTCGGCGAAGGCGACGAAATACCGAGCGCCTTTTCCTTTTCGCTTAAAACTTCCCAATCGGCATCAAAATTATGGTTTATATCAACTCCGCGAAAATTCGCGTTCCATTTGTGAAATTTCCCCTTGCACAAATTTGAAATCTGTTCGCTTTTTTGCAAACACGCCTTGTTACCTAAAAGCGAAATATCACAGCCGTCGGGATTGACACAAGGAACAAAAATCACCCCTCTGCCTAATATACCTTTTCTAAGGCGCAAACCCTCAATACAGCCATCATTCTTAATCGTTCGGCAAAACTGTTCAATAAACATCAAGAGGACTGTCGCAGTTATACGCTCGCTTCCGTGGGTGGCGGCGGTTATAAGGCAATAGCGTTCGCTCTCGCCGAATTTAAGCGCAGTTATCTCTTTTCCAAGACAGCTTTTCCCTATCGCAAACCTCTTTAAAAAGGCATATTTTTCGCAAAGACAGTCTATAAGTCTTTGCCTTTCAATGTATGTGTATTCTCTCGAAGTGACGATACAATCCATTTTCTCAACCCCTTAAATCATATATATTTATTAGTGGTGATAATAATGAATCTAACCGAAAAACAAATAGAAAAAAATTATGTTTTCAAAGGCAAAATTATAAATGTGCGCAAAGATATTGCGCTTTTGCCCGACGGCAATACTGCAAGTCGCGAGGTTGTCGAGCACAAGGGCGGTGTCTGCATAGCACCTCTTACCGATAACGGCGAGCTTATTTTCGTCCGCCAATTCCGCTATCCCTATATGGAAGAGATTTTAGAGCTTCCTGCCGGTAAACGCGACAGTGCTGACGAAGACCCGCTGAAATGCGGTATTCGTGAGCTCAAGGAAGAAACGGGCGCAACAGCGCAGAATATCACCTTTTTAGGCGAGCTTTACCCAACACCAGGCTACTGCGAAGAGATTATATGGATGTATTTAGCCACAGGGCTTTCCTACGGCGAGCAAGACACCGACGATGACGAATTTTTGGAAGTGGAAAAAATACCGCTTGAAAAAGCAGTAGAAATGGTGCTTTCGAGCGAAATCAAAGACGCAAAAACACAGGTGTTGATTTTAAAGATAAAATTACTTAAAGACAGTGGAAAACTATAAAAAAGAGCATATTTGGCTTACCGTCCAAATATGCTCTTTCTTTTTTATAAAATATTATATATAGAATTAGTTGCTAAATTTTTCCATTACCACTTAAGCATAGCCTGCATTCCGATTTTGGGATCGCGGTTAGAAATCATTTCGTAAACCTTTTCAATCTCGGTATAATCGAATACAGAGGGTTCGAAGTATTTACCTGTTACCTTGCCTTCGCTGATAAGCTTGATGCTATTGTTAAGCGACTGATCGGTTGTCCAGCGAACATAAGCATAAGGAAGACCTGCTTCAGGACCGCCTGCACGGGTTGCAAGTAAAGTTACTTCCTTGAAGTAGAAGTCGCCAAACTGGAAGTTCATCGGGCTTGTGTGCCAACCAAGGATAACAATTTTACCGCGGTCACGAACGATATCAAGTGCAGTCTGTTCTGTGCCGCGAGCACCGCTTGCTTCAATTACAACATCAGCCAAAATGCCGTTGTTGACCTTCATAATTTCTTCTACTATATCGCACTTTGTCGGGTTAAGAACAACATCTGCGCCTGCTTTTTTAGCAATTTCAAGACGGGATTCGTCCATATCTATAACGATAACTCTAGAAGCACCGCCAACCTTTAACTGCTGTGTTGCAAGATATCCGAGAACACCTGCGCCGATAATAGCAACTGTGTCGCCGAAATCAATGTCTGCGCGGTGTAAACAGTGTGTTGAAGTAGTACCAAGTACTGCAAGGGTTGCTTCCTTGGAAGAAACATTGTCAGGTACCTTTGTTACGAATTCAGCAGGAAGACAAGCATATTCTGCGTGTTCGCCAAGGCATACAACGCGGTCGCCTACCTTAAAGTCGCTTGCTTTATTCATAAGGGTTGCACTCTTGGGCTGTAAAGAGTCAAGCTGGGACATATTTGCTTCTGCTTTTACTTCTTCGCCGATTGCAACAACTGTACCAACGAGCTCATAACCGGGGCATACGGGGTACTCGGTCCATTGTGGCCATTTCTTTAATTCAAAATTCGGGAATGTGCCTTGGAAAAGCATCATTTCGGTACCTGCGCTGATACCCGAAAGCTCGGTTTTAATTAAGAGTTCACCGGGACCGGGAGTCGGGGTGGGTACTTCTTTAATTTCTACTTTGTGGGGTCCTGTAATATAAATTTTTTTCATATTTATATCTCCTTTCAGTTTAGTTTAATTATAAATTTCAGAAAAAATAATGTCAACAAACTGAAGAAAACATACTAATAATATTCCGATTTTTCGGGATTTTGTTCTATTTTTAACAAAATCTTAGATTATTTCGTCAGTTTTTTTATGCTTTTGCGCAACGGTTTTCTGGAACTGCGAGGGACTCATATTTTCGAGTTCTTT
>JAZNLE010000110.1:0-4458 GCA_045578885.1 Acutalibacteraceae bacterium
TCAGACAGGCGGTCCTTCGGGCGGATGTATCCCTGCAAACCTTATCGATACCGAAGTTGACTATGACAACTTAACCGCTATCGGTTGTATGATGGGTTCAGGCGGTCTTATCGTTATGGACGAAGACAACTGTATGGTTGACATGGCTAAATTCTTCCTTGAATTTACTGTTGACGAATCTTGCGGTAAGTGTACTCCTTGCCGTGTTGGTACAAAGAGACTTCTTGAATTGCTTGATAAGATTACTTCGGGCAAGGGAACTTTGGAAGATGTTGACAGACTTGAAGAACTCTGCTACTACATTAAGCAGAATTCTCTTTGCGGTCTCGGTCAGACAGCTCCCAACCCCGTACTTTCTACACTTAACTTTTTCCGTGACGAATATATCGCTCACGTTGTTGATAAGAAGTGTCCTGCAGGCGTATGTAAAGACCTTCTCACATTCGTTGTTGATAAAGATAAGTGTATCGGCTGTGGCGTATGTGCTAGAAACTGCCCTGTTAACGCTATCGTTAAGACCGATTACATAGCACCCGGCCACAAGCTCCCGTCCTACACTATCGATGCCGATAAGTGCGTTAAGTGCGGTGTATGTATGGGTAATTGTAAGTTTAAAGCAATCTCTAAGCAATAAGAAAGGAGCCTTATAATAATGGATATAATAAATGTTAAAATTAACGGTATTTCTGTAAGCGTACCTAAGGGCTCTACTGTTTTAGATGCTGCCCGCAAAGCAGGTATCGAAATTCCTACCCTTTGCTTTATGAAGGACAAGAACGAAATCGGCGCTTGCCGTATCTGCGTTGTTGAAGTAAACGAAGGCAGAGGCTTCCGTGTTGTTACCGCTTGTGTTTACCCCGCAAGCGAAGGTATGGAAGTTCTTACTAATACCGAAAAAATTCAGAAAGCAAGAAAAACAACTCTTGAACTTATTCTCTCTACCCACGAAAAGAAGTGCCTTTCCTGCGCTCGTTCAACAAACTGCGAGCTTCAGAAGCTCTGCCTTGACTACGGCGTAGATGAAAATGCTTTCGGTGGCTTCAAGCCCGAATATGAGCTTGATTGTAGCACACCTCACCTTGTAAGAGATAACAACAAGTGTATTCTTTGCCGTCGTTGTGTTGCCGCTTGTAACGAACAGTATGTTGGCGTTATCGGCGCTAACAACCGTGGTATTGACACCAATATCGGCACTCCCTTTGAAGTTGGTCTTTCTAATGTTCCTTGTATTTCCTGCGGTCAGTGTACTGTTGTATGCCCCACAGGTGCATTGGTTGAAAAGGACGACACCGATAAGATTTGGGAAGCATTAGCAGACGAAACTAAGCATGTTGTAGTTCAGACTGCTCCCTCTGTTCGCGCTACATTGGGCGAATGCTTCGGTATGCCTATCGGCACTAATGTTGAAGGCAAGATGGTTGCAGCACTTCGTAGACTCGGCTTCGATAAGGTATTTGATACCGACTTTGCGGCTGACCTTACAATCGTTGAAGAAGCAAACGAATTGGTAGAACGCATCAATAACGGCGGTACATTACCGATGATTACTTCTTGCTCACCAGGTTGGGTTAAGTTCTGCGAATACTACTATCCCGATATGATTAACCACCTTTCAACCTGCAAATCTCCTCAGCAGATGGCAGGCGCTGTATTCAAGACCTATTACGCAGAAAAGATGGGTATCGATCCCAAGGATATCGTTTCTGTATCTGTAATGCCTTGTACTGCTAAGAAGTTCGAAATCGGCAGAGAAGACCAGTCTGCTGCAGGCGTTCCCGATGTTGATATCGCTATCACCACTCGTGAGCTTGCAAAGATGATTGAACGCGCTGGTATTCAGTTCGGCTGGTTGCCTGACGAAGAGTTTGACTCTCCCTTGGGCGAAGACACAGGCGCTGCTGTTATCTTCGGTGCAACAGGCGGTGTTATGGAAGCGGCTCTCAGAACTGCTAACGACTGGCTCACAGGTAAAGACAACACTGAAATTGACTTTACTGCTGTTCGTGGCACACAGGGCCTCAAGGAAGCTACTGTTAATATCAACGGCAACGACATCAATGTTGCTGTAGCTTCAGGTGCAGCTGCTGCTAAGTGCGTAATGGATATGATGAAGGCAGGCAATCCGAAGGGTTGGACCTTCGTTGAAATCATGGGATGCCCCGGCGGTTGTGTAAACGGTGGCGGTCAACCTATCCATCCGCAGAGCGTTCGCGATACAGTTGACCTTAAGGCTGTTCGCGCTAAGGCTCTCTATGACCAGGATAAGTCAATGGCTATCCGTAAGTCACACGAATCTCCCGTAGTTAAGAAGCTCTATGAAGAGTGGTATGATGGTTTCGGCGGCCATAAGGCTCACCATGACCTCCATACAAGCTATGTAGCTCGTGAAAAGTATACAAAATAATTTTAAAAGTCCCGTGAAAGCGGGACTTTTTTAATGTGTGATTTTAGTTTTAAAGTGTCTGCAAACGGGCGGATGAAGATTGACAACCCCACAGAAAATCTGTGGGGTTGTTGTGGTTTTTACTTTGTTTTTTTAGATTTTGCACTTGACCAATCGGAATAATATTTTTTGCCGTTCACGGTCTTATAGGTACGGACTCTCACGTAATAAGTTTTCTTTGCCTTAAGACTTTTAAGAGTTACAGAGGTTGTTTTATAGTTCTTGATTGTCTTTGTTTTGGCCTTTTCAAAAGCTTTAGATGTCGAGTATTGAATCTCATAGCCTTTGACTTGGGTGGATTGTTTTTTGATTTTCACCTTAAGGCTTTTCTTTGCGGCTGTTACCTTTGAAACCTTGGTTTCCTTTGGGGTGATTTTAAAGTACAGCTTTTCTGTTCCCGAATATTTACCTTTAAATTTGACAGTTACCTTGTATTTTCCGACATATTTTCTGCCTGTAGCATAGGAAATGGTGTAGTATTTAGAAGAGATAGGATTTCCTTTGCTGCTATAAATCTTTACAGAAGGTCTTCTCGACTTTCCTGTATAGGTGAATTCGGTTGTGGAAAGTCTTAAGTAAATGTTATCGTGCTTTTTAAAGGTCTTCTTTGAAACTCTTACACCTTTTTTAAGCTGGTAATATTTACCGTTATATTTTACAAAACCTGTTTTGTTTGAGCGGACACCTTTTTTGATGTAATAGTATTTATCGTTATACTTTACAAACTTGGTGTCGCTTGAACGTATACCCTTTTTAATATAATAATACTTATCATTATATTTCACAAATTTTGTATCGCTTGAGCGAACACCTTTTTTGATGTAATAGTATTTATCATTATACTTTACAAATTTTGTATCGGTTGAACGGATACCGCTTTTTACATAATAATATTTATCGTTGTGCTTAACAAATTTGGTATCCTTGGTCCAGATGCCGTCTTTTACATAGTAATATTTATTGAGATATTTTACAAAGGTTGTGCTCTTGGTGAAGACGCCGTTTTTTACATAATGATATTTACCGTCATATTTAATAAGTGTTGTTTCGCTGGTTTTTTCACCGTTTATGCAGTAGTAAAGATTTCCGTCGTCTTCTTTCATTAGTGTGCCGCCGAGTTGCTTTACTGTAAGTACAGCATCATTTTGAGCCGTAACGGTGATAGTGTAGGTTCGTGAATAGCCTGTTTGGGATTTTATTTTGAGATTAACTTTATTGCTGCCTGTTTTAAGATTATAAGTTCGCTCGCCTGTATATAGTGTACCCTCGGGAACTTCTACATAAACATCAATGTCCTTATCGATTACAAGGGTGTAATTTTCGGTGTATCGGTTAAAGGCGGGCGTTAAGCCGTCAACCTTGATCGAAGAAAAATAGTAGTTATTAAAATTATCGCTTTCGGTAGGGAACTTGGAAACCTTTTCGGGCATATCATCGTAAACGGGTATGCGGAAGGTTACTTTCAAGTCCCTATAATCTGCGTAGTTTGTCTTGAGAAAACGCGAAGAGCTTAATGAATCGTGAACACTTTGTGCGTATTGGTGCCAGAGCTCACCTGGATTTAGTACATTATAATTCTTGTAGAAATATGTATCCTGTCCTATTGCGATATATCCTGAGCCATATTTTACCGCGCCTTCGATTAACGCTTTAGAGGGTGTGGTCCAACCTTGCTCATAGGCGTATTTTTTACCGTTTTTAAGCACTTCGTCTTTATTACTACCGCTTGCACCGAAATTAAAAAAGTTGTAGACGGTTTTGTTTTTATATTCGCTGCCTTTGCTTAAAGTGCTGCCTTTTGAACCCTGCTCCTGAATGAGAGTAGAGGCTAAAACATAAGGATTAACCTTTGATTTTTCTGCCGCTTTCATTACGACAGTCGCGTAGGTTTTGTCGTAGTATGAATCTTTTTTGTTGGTGATTTTAGCATCGAGATAAGTACCGTCGATAATCTCTTTAACGCCGTCTTTAGTCTGGGTTTCTTTATCGAAAGACTGTTGCATAAAGACATAAAT
>JAZNLE010000111.1:0-42014 GCA_045578885.1 Acutalibacteraceae bacterium
TTCTCTTCAGCATTGGCAGCTTCAACCGCATCGGAAATTGAAGCAAAAGGCTTAGCCTTAGTGCCGTCGCCGTTTTTAGCATCGGCTTTTACATATAATGTCTTATATTCGGAGGGTTTTATAACCTCAACAGTATAAACACCTGATTCAGTAAGCTTAAAATAACCGTTTTGAATCGGAATCTCTGCTCCGTCTTTATCCTTTACAATAACCGTATGTGTAGGTTCATCGGGAGTAACGCTGAATTTACCTTCTACCTCAGCAAAGTTAAGCAAATTACCATTACCCGAAAGATTATTGAGGATAAATTTCTTATCTGCATCAATTTCGGCAATACCAACATCTTCCAATTTAATATTGGTTTTTGAAGAGTTGATTATCTGGAAAGCACCTTCAACTTTTGCGCCAGTGCCATAATTAAATCCTGCCACACTGGTAGCTTTTTTAATATTGATATTAAGATTCTTCTTATATGTGGTAGTTCTGCCAGAGGTATTACCCATATAAGCTGCATTAAGATAAATATTTGGAATTGCATCAGCATTATTAATAATAAGTTTTACATCTTCAGTATATGTTCTGTTGGAATAAATACCACTTGATACCGATATTCCATGGGGTGTTATACAGCCGAATTCAACAGTCTGACCTGCTACGGTCTTTGCTCCACCATCGTCATTACCTGTACCGTAAACTACTTGTGTACCATAACCGAATGAAAATTTAGTGCTTGCCTCAAACAGCACGTTACTGTTAGTTAAAACGGCAGTTGCATGATCACCTGATTTTTTAATTTCAACACTCTTATAGGTGGTTTGCGCACCTTCATTATTCGCAAGGGCAGCGTTGCTTTCCATATCGATGACAGTTTTTGTAGCTGCATCATTAGAATCAATAATCAAATCGAAACTATAAGCAGGCAAACTGCCCATTTTAACGCTTTCGCCCTTTAATTTGAGGGTGATTTCATCATCTTTTATACAACCCGACTCAACTGCAGCTTTAATAGCATCTGCAACGGTATCATAAGTGTCATTTGAACCGTTTGCGCCTGTCTCAACATATAATGTCTTAGATTCAGGCAACTTTTTCACTGTAATAGTATATTCACCAGAAGGAACAGTCAAAAAACCTTCTTTAGCAACAATAGGTTCTTGTTCTCCTTCTGTAGGAGTTGCAGTTATGGTGAAACGTTTGGTGTCAACTGCAAATTTACCGACAGTATCAGTAAATGACAAAAGATCCATAACACCGGATTTATTGTGAAGAATATACTTCTTATTTGCTGCAACGCCTGTCAAAATACCTTCGCTGTCATCAAAACTTTGAATACCAGCCGAGTTGATGATCTGAATAGCACCATTTTGACCAAATTCCGGAGCATTTGCGCCTTGTGTGAGAGTTAAAGAAGAAGCCTTCCTCAAATTGATGTTAACATTTGCATTATATGTTGTAGTACCCTCTGCACTTAAATATAAGTAAGGTGTGGCAGAAGCATTATTAACATTCAAATTGATATCTTCATTATAGGTCTTGTCACTATTCTCGTCGTCTGTAAGCTTTAAGTGTTTAAATGCTGTATCAAAATTGAGATTTATCGGTTTTGTTACAATACCATCAGTGCTATTTGTACCTAAAACCAATGTAGATGCATCCAAGTTCTTAATAGTAACATCACTTGAAAAACTTACATCATTACCCAAAAAATTCATCGAGTAAGAATTATCATTAGTAGCAATCTGCACCGTGATATTTTCAAACTCTGTCGGACCGCCTAGGCTTATTGGACCATTATTTTTACCTACTGTCGCTCCGCTTTCTTCAGAAGAAATGTTAAGCTTAAAGTCATGAGTTTCCATCATGCCGAACTCTACTGCTTCTTTATCCATGACTTCAACATAAATTGTGTCCGCAGCAGTAATACTTGCATCAGCTTTGGCTTTTTTAACAGCGGCACCTATAGTTTTAAGCGGTCTTAATGGTCTAGTGCCCGAATTCTCATCTTTACCAGAACCACTCACATAATATGTCGGTGTTTTATCTGCAGCAGAAACCGTGCCTAAAACACATGTACATGCAGAGAAAACAATCATCAATGCGAGAAGGATACTCAGCGCTTTGTAGATTTTTGTTTTCATAAAAATCCCCTTTCGTATTACTTATAGTTAGAAATATAGAAATATCTATTTGATATCTATTCCCATTTTTTAATGCAAAAACGTTGATATAAGATATATACTGTTCCTATCAAAACCAATACTATCAGGAAGTAAATCCAAAGCATTGCCGAGCTGAGACCGAACTGGTTATCAAGCATCTTACTATAAGCAACTGAAACAAGGGCATTGTCCATACTTACAAACAATTCAATCATTGTATAAATCATTACGAGAGAAATTATGTGACGAAGACTCGGGACTGTGATAAGCCAGAATTCTTCCCACTTGTTTGCACCCTCGATTTTGGAAACCTCGTACATTGAAGCAGATATACTCTGCAAACCTGCAAGGAACAAAATTGTCTGTACGCCGCACTTCCAAATAAGGTTAATCGTATTTGAAAGCAAGAAAGTCAATATCGGAGATATTTGACTAGGAATACCAAGACCTGTAATAATCTCGGCATAATTTATAAGACTGTCACTGCCTGTGCCCGAAGAGAACAAAGGCAAAGTAACGATATCGCTGTTAAGTTGATCCATTACAACCGAGTTAGCGATAATAATCGGTAAGAAGAATATAATTCTAAAAACTGTTCTTCCTTTGAATCGCTGATTAAGCAAAACAGCGAGGATAAGGCTTAATGCCATAATAATCGGAAGTGAATAAAACATCATACCGATTGAATCTCGCAAGTTGTTTACATAATCAGGGTCTACCGTAATAAGTTCCTTAAAATAGTCAAAACCGACAAAATCTGTTATTATTTGTCCGGGTTGAATCGAAACCTTGTTGAATGCGTATATAATCGAACTGAATAGCGGGACAACAAAGAACAAAAGCAAACCTAATGCCCAATGCGCAACGAAGGTATAACCTGCACGGTTACGCACGCTTTCCAAACTTCTGACGCGTCTCTTCTTTTGCATATTGTCCCTCCTATCCTACTTTATACTCATAAGGCTGCAGTTTACCTACAGGGCTCTTTGCCGCCTTAGAAGAAAGATTTGTATAAATCTTAACACCATTGCTGAATACCGATTTTGCAATCGCTCCGTCCAATTCATACTCAACAAGAGCTGCATCAGCAACAGAATTATATATATCGATAAATCCGTCCTTTACCAATGTCTCATTGATTTTAGGAGCGTTATCTTCATAAATTGTTGCGAAAAGTTTATATTCGTCCAAATCGTCCGACTTGTCAACATAACCGTCGGTGATGTAATATCCTAAGCCCATACCGTATGCCACCGTTTTAGCAACTTCTTCTTCGAAGTTGGTAGATGTATTAACACCTTCGGAATACATCGGTTTATATGAATGGAATACCATCTGATAGAAAGGAACATCACATTCAAACGCATCATAATCACCAGAGGTTGCTGTTGTGTCAAACAAAATATCAGCAGCACAAGCAGCATAAGAGTTGGCGTCTGCTACAGCAGTAACATAACCAGCTTTTTTTGCAGAATCAATTATTGCCTTTGCATCCTCTTCAATGCCGTTACGGTTAATGTACTTATTATCGTTATAATCCGAATAAGCAGTTGAACCGAGTGAGGAGAGACTAACTGACTTTGCAGAATATTTTTCAGCCTTCTTCAATGCCTTTGCGCCTGCTTTAATCAAACTATCTCTGCCAAGGATGTAATAAGCATTTTCCTTATCATTAACCCTTGTCGGAGAAGTCGGGAAGTTTTCTGCCTTATACATAATAGCAGTCTTTGCAACATCAAAGTTCAAAGAGAAACCGTTACCTGATTTTGTATAATTTACGATATCAAAATCCATAAAAAGATTTGTATCTTTGCATAGTTCAACTAAAGCCTTAAGTTCTTTCTTACTACCAAAAACCGAGGGATAACTGCTGCCGCCTGCAATCGAGCCTGCGCGCAAACCGTTATCGCTGTAACCCAAAAGTCTTACTTCAGGTAAAATTCCGTTATCCTTCTTAAGCTGTTCAAGAATTGTTTTAGCCTGAGAAAAGGTGGTTAAAGAATCTATACGCTGATAAGGGATACCGAAGAAAGACTGGGTGGTATTTGTACCGCCAAGGAAGGTTACGCTGTAAGGAGAAGTATTTGTATCACTCTTCTTAAGCTCGCCTTTTTCTATAAGATAAGACTGATATTTCTTTGCCATACCGTTATAATCGGCATCATCACCAACCAACGGATAGTACGAAACTGAAAGCACCTGTCCCGAAATATCTTCATTAACACGCTTTGTTGTTCTCCATACATTCTGACCGAAATATTCATACATAAATGTATCATATCCACGAACATACATTTCGGCATAAACATTGGAATAACCTGTTCTGTTATTAGCAGCTTCCGCACTGATAACTGCAGAACCTTCGCCTTGATCGATTATTGCCAGAACACCCTTGCCACCGCCGTAAACACCAAATACGGGAAGGCGTGCTTCCTGCTCATCTTTATAAGACATGGGATTTCGTGTTGCAGCATCACCGCCGTAAACAGCAGCCGAGTAAGACAAAGTACCTTTTGCGGTTTCTTCAGCCTTCATCAAAGCACCGTTTCCTGCAGGAACGAACACATGCGCATCTTCTTCAGTATTCTTAATGCTGCAGATATTCTGACCTAAAGAAATACTAACTAACTGATAATCAACACCGTCTTCCAAAATCTTGGAAGTGTCAACACTTACGCTGAGGTGATCATCTTTGAGCACATAATCAACAGGAACTGCGATTTTATAAGTTTCAAAGAAATATGTTACACGGATACCGCCGTCAATTTGTCTGCAGACAATATTACCGTTAGTGCCCATCTGAGAATCACTACTTAACACAGTCCAGTCAAGCGTTTTAGTATCGAAAACAGTGATTGAAATCGGACTGCTACCATTTGAACCGATAGTGCCGTCTAAATATGCATCATATAAAATGTCAGACCAGTGAACTTCTTCCTCGCCTTTATTTTTATACACAACCGCTTTGGCGTCACTGTCCCACTGTAATTCGTAGTTTGAATTTGAAGCAAGTACTTGAGACTCTATAATAACTTCGCTAATACTTCTGTATGCATTCTTTATTGCATCTTCTTTGCCGCAACCAGCAAAGCTTACACAAATTAAGCAAAGTGCCATAACAAAAGCCAAAACGCGAAGTATTCGCTTTTTGCTAATCTTCATTTGCATCACCAATCCTTTAATTCTAAGAGTACCAAATACCCGTTACCTATAAACAATTTCTTCGTAGATATCTACCAAGAATGAACCAAACTGCTCTGCAAGAATTCCGCACATCAAAATTACGAATACAACCAAAATCATAAAGAACAAAACAACAATGCTTGTTAAAAGGAATTTGAAGAAGTCGAAATCGTGTACTTTTATCATTGCAATTGACAACATAAAGAAAGTGTAGATTAAAATTACAGTTTCAATACCGCCAATAAGACCTGCTGTTGCCAAAGGTAAGAAGTTTGTTAAAACTACCTTTAAGAAAAGGAATATAATCCAAGGCATCAAGCAGTATGCTGTCGAAACATAAACTTCTTTAAAAGAACCTTTACCTTCGAACATTGAGCAAACAAGCCAGTTACATACCGACCAAAGCACAAGCAAGCCCATTGTGGCAAATACCGTAAACAACGAGTTGTAATTACGGAGCAATGTGTTCGAGAAAAGGAAGCCTGTTGCGGTTACATTAAGAACCGAAGCTATGTAGAACAAAATTGTAAGTACAATAGCTATCTTCCAGGAGCCCATATTCTTATACTTCAAATCATCAAAGCTATTAAACGGATGGAACGGAGCTTGTAACAGAAGCTTTAATTTCGGGTTAGTAATGAGCTTCTTGTCTTTTTTGCGCATATAACGCGAAAGTAAAATGAAACCTATAACAATAATTGCAAGCGCCAAAACAATCCAAGCAAAATAATCAGCTATAAACTTAGAAATAATCTTGTTCCACGCCAAATCGTAAACCGAGTAGTCACAAGCAATTTCCGCAAGTTCGAGCGCTTTGTTAAGGTCGCCCTTATTGTAATAAACCATTGCAAGACCACGATATGCGAGCTGGCAGTTTCTGTTTTCAGAGAGAACCTTTTCCCATATCTCGCCTGCATCGTCATAATTACCCTTAAGGTAAAGTGTCTGCGCCTGACGGATGAGGTCACCGTATTCGGTAGATTCAAATACAGTAAATGAGAAGCTATTAACGTCAGCTACCAATAACTCATTGCCGTTTAAAGCAATAGCAACTGGTTTATCAAATAAACCTAACTCATTACCTTTACCAATACCGCCGCCGAAGGCAGACATAAGGTTACATTCACTGTCGTAAATATATATTCTGCCATGGCCTGTATCAAGTGCGAAGATATAACCGTCTTCGCTTGTAGCGATAGAGTCAATACTCTGTCCAGCCGCACCGTAAAGTGCATCAGATTCAAGGAAGTTTACGGTGGAAGAAGATTCGATCTCTCCCTTAAGACTTCTCTTATAGAGAATATTAGCACCGTTATGGCTGATTTTCTTAAGCTGACCGAGTTCGTCAACTGCGGCAAAGGTACCGCCGTTTGTAGCCGAAGTTGTGGTGACCATAAATCCATTATGGTCAAATGAGAAATCACTGAAGGAATAAGGCAAAGTCTTTACCGAATAGTCCTTCTTCTCATCTGTACCTGTAAGTTTATCCCACAAATATGAGAGGGTATCCAAAGCTGAACTCTTAACGGTATTAGGACCGTAAAATCCCATAAACTCATAATCGGGTGTATAGGTTAAAGCACCATAATAGCAACCAAGGGAAATAATATATGTATATCCGTGCTGGTCCTTACCGATAGAAGTGGGCTGGAAGTAGAAATCTTCCGGTACTATATCAGAATTCGGAGTTTCAATAACTTTGGTAACAACACCGTCTGCGCCTAAAATCAAAACGCGGGAATGCATTGTATCCGAAATATAGATGTCGCCCCTGTTGTCAGAATAGATACCACGTGCACCTGAGAAATCGTAAGGCTCGCCATCTTTATCGACAACCTTGATTTCTTCGGCTTTTTTATAGTTTTTGCTTATTTTGATAAGTCTTGAATTATCACCGCACAAAAGCAATATTCCGCTTTTTTCGGTATAATAGATGTCAGTTATGCCTTTAAAGGCCTCTTCCATTCCAAAATTTGCCGCAGTAATCTCAGCAACTGCAGTATACATTTCTTTTGAAAGACGCTGTTCTTGTTTACCGCCGGGTACATCTACCTTTATATAGTTTTCAGCCTCAGCGGATGCTGTAAAGGTTGCTCCGAATACAACAAATATAAGAACAATACTCGCTATGATTTTCTTTAACAATCTGTTTAACCTTCCTCTCATAGTTAGTTTATTCCTTAATACCGGAACTACCCATAGTTTCCAAAACGTTACTTTGTGTAACAACGAATACCAAAATCGGAGGTAACATCAAGATAACGGTAATCGCCATCGAGCTACCTGAACGGGCAATACCGCCCGCAGCAACCGAACTCATAACATAAGGCAAAGTTTTGAGTTCTTCACTGAAGATTGTACCGCCGGGAACTACCGACCACATCGACTGGAATGAGAACAGTAAAACTGTCATTATAGCAGGCTTCATAATCGGCATAACTATTTTCCAATACATACTGAAAACGCCTGCGCCATCGATACGAGCCGCTTCAAGTAAGGAATCGTTAACACTCGCATCCATAAACTGTTTCATAAGGAAGCAGTTAACGGTACCTGCCAATGAAGGAAGAATATATACCCAATATGTATCAATGATGCCAAGTATTGAGAAAATCAAATACTGCGGAACACCGAGTGTTGCGGCGTTGTAAAGCATCAATGTGGTAATAAGTGTGAAGCTGAACTTTGCACCCTTAATCTTTGATTTAGAGAATGTGAAAGCAGCCATCGAACCTACGATAATTGAAGCAACTGTTGTAGCAATCGCGATAAACAAGCTGTTGAAAACATATCTTGAAAGCGGGATTTCCAAGTTACTCAACAATGCAGGTAAAACTCTGTAGTTATCGAATGTCGGACGAGCAACCCAGAATCTCGGGGGAAAGATAAGCAATTCATCCAACGGTTTTAATGAAGTAATAATACAATAGAATAGTGGGAACACCGTAAACAAACCAAATAATATAAGTATTGTAAAATAACCTATATTACCGGCTGTTGAACGGGTAAACTTTCTATACTGCGCACCCTTAGCCAAAATTGACAACTCCTAACTTTTATTTATAAAACATCTATTTTTACAAGCTAACTATCACTCTTACCGATAAGATTGAGCAATCCGCCAATCAAGTAACGGAAGGCAATGATAATCGCGAATAGGAATACTGATAATGCTGCAGCATAACCCATTTCATAACGTGTAGTACCCATATCACCGATATACTGTACCAATGTATCGAGTGAGTTGTTAACACTGGGGTAACCCGCAAGTGTTGTCTGGAGAGCACCCATTGAGAAAGCGGTCTGAATCTGCATAACCGCACTGAACAAAAGGATTGTCTTCATTGAAGGCATTGTGATATACCACAACTCGTGCCATCTTGTTCTGATACCGTCGATAGCACCTGCCTCGTAAAGCTCGGTATTAACATTCTGAAGACCTGCGATATTAGCAAGGAACGAAACACCCATACTCATCCAAAGCTGGATAGCAACTATAAGCGTAAAGTTGTAGTCGGTGTTCTGGAACCACTGAATAGGCTCTGTGATAAAGCCGAAGCTTATAAGGAAGTTATTAATATAAGCGTAGCTATCACCCGAGAACATAACCTGGAAGATATATAATGCGTTACCTACAAGCGAGGGAACATAGAATATAAAGGTTAAGAGAACTCGTATTGTGCGCGGGAATTCGTTAATCATCCACGCGAGCAAGAATGCCAATAAGTAACCGCCAGGGCCTACCAAAATACCGAATTTAAGTGAGTTGGCAAGAACTGTAAAGAAAAGTTCATCGGCAGTAAACATTCTTATGTAATTTTCAAAACCGATAAATATGGGGGTTGAAACCATATCGTAGTCAAAGAAACTAAGTACCATTGACGAAATAATCGGTATAACTGTGAACAAAAGAAAAGCGAGCATAAAGGGTGACATAAACAAATAAAATGCCATGTCGTCACTTTTCAGTTTTTCCTTGATTAAGTTCGGGCTTTTTTTCAAAGTTTTCGCCTCATTCCAAATTTAATAAAATTATCCTCTGTTGGTGTATTGCTTCCACTTTCTTGCGATTTCGTTGTTAGCTTCAGTACCAAACTTCATCATCATATCCTTTGTGTTTTTACCGTTACTTACAACGTTCCAGTATGCCTGATAAATAGCACGCTGAACATAATAGCTTCCAGGGTATTCGGGAATCTCGGTAACCTCGCTGCGAGCTTCAATCAAAGATTCAAGCGCACCGTCATCCCAACTAAGACTCTCAAGAGCCTTTTTGTTCGAAACAGCCACACGACCTGCAGGTCCTAAGATTGTTTCAACATCATTTGAATACTGAAGCTGTGTATCTGTATCTGTCCACCATTTAAGGAATTCCCAAGCAGCTTCAGGATTTTTGGTCATTTTCAAAATTGAGCAAGCAGTACCTGTACCACCTGAAATGTGAGATACAGAACCGTCTTCCTGAACTGTGCCGGGGATTGGAGCAAAGCCCCACAAGCCATCAATTTCAGGAGCGGCAACCTTTAAGGTTGTGTAAAGTGTGTATGCCGAAACACCGAGCGGTGTAACACCTGTACGGAAACGGTTGTAGAAGTCCATTGTGATCGGCACTTTAAGTTTTGTATAATAGTTAGTCCACTGTTCAAAAACTTCCGCAGAGTCAGAGGTCAACATATTGGTTGACTTGCCGTCGTCAGAATACAAATTCAAACCGTTTTGTAACAATAAAGTCGGGTACAAGCTGTCGAGTGTTGTACTCGCAGGCAAGCAAACATTCATATTATTACGCATAAGCAACTTGCAAGCAACATCGAAGTCTTCCCAAGTTTCAGGAACATCGATACCGTATTCAGCAAGAATGTCCTTACGGTAGAACAATACGTAGAAAGACTGGGTATCGGGCAAACCATAAAGACCGCCCTTGTACCAATAAGGATTAGCGGCGTTATCGGCAAATCTTGCTAATACTTCCTTGTAATCATCAAATTTAGTCAAGTCGTACAAAACGCCACGCATTGCCAGGTTTACAGGTTCTGTACGTGCGTGCTGTAATACGCAGTCGGGACCTTTGCCTGAAAGGACAGCCTGAATGATTGTAGCGTTAACAAGCTTTATGTTTACCTTAATGCCGGTTTTAGGTGTAAACTTTCTTTCTATCAAGGCCTGTAAAACCTGAGCCTGATCACGACCCCAGTTTACCCAGATGGTAAGTGAGCCGTCATCGGATTGGTCGTCACCAACGATGGTATCCTGTCCATATTCGTCAACGAAGGACCAGAAGAAACGCTTTGTAGAAAATGCAATTTTTTCAAAGAACGAGTTTTTCTCGAAAGGTTTAGTATTGGGGGCTGTAAGTGTCATTTTGTCAAGCTGTAAAGGCATGGAACGCAAATCCATAAGCACCGAAGATACCGAGCAATAGTTATTGTAGTATGTGCCCTTATATTTGTGTGCATCATACTTGTTATTAAGCATCTGCTTAACAGTCTGGAGCATATTCATAATAACTGAATAGTTGGCGCCGGATTTTTCACCTGTAATTTCAAGCAAGGTATTTGCAGAATCTTCCAAGAGAGCTTTAATGTTTTCCAAACGAGGAAGCATATCGCCGATTTGTCTGAACAAATCGTAGTCACGGTAGATATCGACTGTTTCGCCTGTGATTTTGGTTATATCTACATAAAGGTCGCCCATTTCTGAAACAGCTTCGGTAAGCTTTGAGCGAACAGTTGACATATCCGAAGCGGTAACTGTCATAGAAATTTCGTGCTTACCTTCAGAAAGGTATATAAGATAAGGTGTTTCTTCACCGTTCTTTTCATTTCCGTCTGCATCGTAAGAGAAAACAGATTTTTGCCAGTTATCACCATATTTAAAGCCAATATTTTCAGCTTCTAAGAAGGGTGACTTACCATCAATTTTCAAAGTACGGTAGCTCTTAGCACCGATAACTTCGTTCTGACGGAAGGAGAAGCCCAACTGATAATAACCCGCCTTCACTTCGGGAGTTTTCCAAACGATTGTGTCACCTACCTGTGACCAGTTGTTACCAACATAGTTAATAAGTCGTGTTTCAACATCGGCAGGAGTAACATCGAGTGAACCCTGTTCAGCACTGCCTACGAGGAAGTAGCTTGACTTAACGGTAGCATCTTCGCCTTCGATAATAATAGGTTCGCCCTTATAATACTGGGAGTCATCCTTTGGGGCTTCATATTTCTTTGATTGAGCAGTAGCGGCAAACTTGAAATAATCTACAGCAAACTTGCCTTTTTGGGGAATGATGGTCACTGTGTGCTCACCTTTTGTGAGGTTAATCATAAACTTTTCGGTGAGTTCGAGAGCATCATCATAAGCTTCATAGTAATAATAGTCTTCGTATAAAACCTGCTCGGGAACATATTCGTTACCGAAAGCGTCGGCATTTATACCGTCACTATCACACCACATACGCGGGAAAGCCAATTCTTCCATATTAGCGAAGAGGAACTTTCCATCTATCTTAAGACCTATAATGATATCGTCCATAGCTTTGTCTAAAGACTTGTATGACATACCGATAGCATATAAGCCGTCTTTTTCAATGTTAATATTAAATTCGATCGGTTCTTTTTCAATAACCGTGCCATCTAAATCATAAATTACGTCTTTTGAAGAATATTCAGATTTTGAATATTTTGATAAGTAGGACGAATATGAGTTTTTATCTTTTGAAGTTTTTATGGCAAGATCAGTATTACCTTCCTTTGCGGAAGCAGTATCTGCACTCGCAATAAAGAGGCTTGAAGTAATGCAACTTAATGCTACTAATGTTGCTATTAAACTACGTATTGCTTTTCTTTTCAAAATCATCATATCCTTAATTAAAATAAATTTGAAAAATGTTTAAATTTCCGAGGGGGTGGGAGAAAATGCCGTAAGGCATCTTCTCCCCTATTTGTTTTTACATAAGTAATTTTATCACTGATACCAATAAATTGCCTTTACATCAGGTTCCATTTCCTTGATAGCTGCAACTGTTTGCTCTTCGTTAACAGCACTATGACCGCCAACACGTGTATTTTCGTCTTTCCAGACAAAATTATAACTCAAATCAGTGATAGTTCTCATGCTCTGCTTAATGTAATAAGTGTTGCCCTTTCTTTCAAAAGCATCGAAAACTGCCTTATTACCAGTATCAAACTTATAAAGCATACGACCGGGGCAGTCGATAATGTTGTTATTGAACTGGAAAGTACCTGTAATTTGGTCTGCCATCATGTGACCGTAGTGAACACCGTCGATACCGCGGATACCACCGTCATCTGCACGGGTACCCCAGCCGAGAGAAGTGAAGCGACAGATATTATTATTCATCCAGTAATTATAGTGCTTACATTCGTTACCGTCTTTACCACTTTCCCAAAGCTCTATATCAGCATTGTTAAATTCGGACAAGTTATTCGAGTAGGAAATATCGTGATAATCACCGAACACTCCTCTACCTGTATTACCCTGAGGCGACATACCGTTATCGAAGGTCTGGTATACCCAGTTGTGATCCCAGTTATAATACTGACCGCCGCACCAAGAACCGATACCGTTACCGCCGCGAACAGCACCCATATTTGTACCGCCGCAGAAGCCTATTTCGCAGTTGGTTACCGACCATCTGTTATTAATGTAGTTTGAATAGACGCCACCATTGCCCATATAACGCATAGAAATATTATCAATAACTACATCATCAACATATGAAGGAAGGAAGAAAGAAGATTTATCTTGTGAAATTTCGATTGAATCCCAAACATTTGAGGGGTTACCTCTATCACAGTAAACATAGAAGGTTGCATTTTCTTCGTCATAGAAGAAGTCGGTGTTCTTTTCAACAGCACGAAGCGTTAGCTTCAAGTAACCGAACTCTTCACCCTCGTTAAAGAACATACCGCAGGGGTAGGTGTCCAAATAACTTGTCTGCCAAACATTCTTTTTCTTTGAAGGCTTCCAGTTGACTTTTGCATAGTTCCTGGATGAACCATAGAACATCGGCTTTCTGCCTTCACCATATGAACCATAGGTAACACCTTCGCGTAGTTCGAATGCTTCAGTCATGCGGTAAACAGAATTTCTTTCGAACAATACAAAGTCCCCAGGCAATAGATCTAAACCGTAAACGCCGTCAATTGTCTGAATTGCGTTTTCATGAGAAAGACCGTCATTAGCATTGTTGCCACCTGGTGAAACATAATAAATTTTTGCACCCTTTTTAGGTTTGTAATACTCGAGTGTATTCTTTGTATTAAGAATTTCATCGAGCAAAGCATCTCTTTCCTTCTGTGCATAACCTTCATATTTATAACAAAGGTTAGACGGATCAACTGTAGGAACCAATTCCTCAGCATCTTTTCTCGGAGCCTCTGTCGTAATGCTCGGATCAACGCTTATATCACCCTTTAAGGGGTCAATATAGTAACTTGAAGTAGAAGCATTCGTATCTTCAGATTCAACGGGTGTTGTAACTGAGGGAGTGGTTATAGAGGGAGTAGTTGTAGAATCAGCAGAAGAATCTACAGTCTCTTCCGAAGAAGCATCCGAACTATCTGTAGACTCAACCTTGGACGGCTCACTTGATGAGCCGCCTTCGGATGAAGATGCAGGATTTCCTTTGCAGCCTGCAAGTGTAAGCAGCGTTAGAGCCATCATCAAGGCAATAGCACGCTTAACATTCGCCAGCTTCAAAATTTCAGAAAGCTTGATTTTTTTCATTTTCGCTCTCCCTTGGGATTATTTCTTCTTGAGAGTTTCGAGAATTTCATTATATTCATTAACAGCCTTGTCTGTTACACCATTATTAGCATCGATATAAGGCTTCATCTGACCGCCGGTCTGACTTTCGATAGAACCCTCTTTTACGCCAGCCATACCTTCAGCATAGCCATAAGAGAATACCTTATTCTTCTGGTTCATGCACCAGTTGTAAACTTCAAGGTTCTGCTTATTGCCGAAGTAGTTAGAAAGTTCATAGTTAGAACCGTCGAGGAAGAAACGGAGGAAATAAGGAACAGCTTCGGGGTTGGAAGCGCCTTCTGCGATACCGTAAGCTTCAGCTTCGCCTAAGCCTTGGTAATATGTCTTCTGTCCATTAATTTCGGGGAACGGAACTGCCATCAAGGTGTTAGCGTTCTTCAAATTACCAAAGTAGGAGTTCTTTCTTCTTAAGTGTACTGCAGAACCGATTGAGAAGAGGACATTGCCGTCGTTAAAGGTTTCTTGACCACCAAAGGCGAAGAGTTTTTCCTTGTTGTAGAGATCGCCAAGCTTCTGGTGTACTTCGAGGAAGTTCTTTTCTTTCATAGCGTTATAGAACTTCTTGCCGTTGTAAGCAATAGCGCCCTGTAAGCCGAAGAAAGAAGTGTAGTAACTGAAGTGACCTTCACCGCTAGAACCTGCAGCGTTTCCTGAAAGTTCAACATACTCGCGGCACATTTCAATGTACTTATCCCAATCCCATTTGCCTGCCTTCCAGAGCTTATAGGGATCTTCAAGGTCATACTTATCAACAATAGACTGGTTGAAGAACATAAGGTTTACACAACCGATGTGTGTATTCTGAAGAGAAGTTGCAAATGTATTGTCACCGTAGGTGTAGAGTTCCATCAACTTCTGATCCCAAGCTTCGTCAGAGAAGTCATAGCCAGTGTTAGCGATAGGCTGTAAATTCTGCATGAATGAAGGCTGCGGACCTCTTGTTCTTACCATATCAGGAATGTTTTCGCCTGAAGCAATCAAAGCGGGGAGCTTTGTAAAGTAGTTGTCATGTGTAATGGTCTGCCAATCGACCTTAATACCTGTCTGCTTAGTGAAGCGTTCAATAACTTCGGGAGCACCTGTATATTCGGAAGCAGGGTTCCAGTTGTACATAACAACCTTTGTACCACGAAGTTTCTTAGGCATTGACTGTAATACTTTATTCCAAGATTTACCGCCGACCTCATTTTCTTTAGGAACTGTGGTTGTTATATCACCGGGTTCTTCAGCTTCTTCTTTAGAAGAGGTTTCCTTTTCAGAAGAAGTTGTGGTTTCTTGCTTAGAAGAAGTGTCTACCTGTGTAGAAGGAGTGGGTTCCTCTTTAGAAGAAGTGTCATCCTTTTCTTCTTTAGAAACCGTTGAAGTTGTAGCAGCATCAAAGAAGCTGTCGTCAACAGCAACCTGCTGTTCGGAAGAAGGAGCTTCCTCATTACCAGTACAGCCAGCAGCTGTAAAAAGCATGCAAAGGATCATTACCATTGCAAGAATGGATTTAATTGTTTGTTTCATAATTATCTTTCCTTTCATTATTATATTTTGAAACCGCACTTACGCGGGAATTTCAAACATTAGCCTACTATACCGCTGGTTGCAATACTTGCAACGAATTTTCTCTGGATCAAGAGATAGAAAATCAAAATCGGTAATACAAATAGCAAGCATCCTGCGAGCAGTACCGGAACTTCTATAAGCGAAGCCAGAGAACCGTCAATATTAAGCATATTAACAATCGTTGACTGACCGAAACCGCTTATCGCAGCCGCGAAGGTCTGCTCATTCATATACATTTCTGCTAAGAATAAATCGTTCCAATGCCAAATTACTGAGAAGAGCAATACCGTTATCATCGCTGACCCCGAAGACGGAAGAACTATTGTCAGGAAGGTTTTCCACGGACCTGCACCATCTATCCAAGCAGCTTCTTCAAGTTCTTTAGGAAGACCTTTGAAGAACTGTATATATATATATATGTAGAGACCGCCCTTTAACCCAACACCCATAAGACCGGGTAGGTAGAAGACGAGAGGTGTACCGATAAGGTTAGGTGCTTTCCATCCGAACAGGCTATTAAACAGGCTGCTGATACCAAATGGATTAAAGTTACTGAACTGAACGAACGATGGAATGATTATCATCATTGAGGGAACAAGAATGCTTAGAATCATAAGAGCACTGAGTACCGACTTGCCCTTGAGCTTGAATCTTGCCATACCGTAAGCAGCCACTGCACAGGTTATGAATTGTATCAACGCAGTTACCACTTCATATATCAAGGTTCTCGGAAGTGTTTTGCCGACATCAAAAACCACAAAGGCATTGATGAAGTTTTCCAAAGTCGGATTTTTAGGTACCCACTTTACTGTAACATCGTATGAGTCAGATACACCCATAAAAGAATTAACCAACATAAATATGAACGGGTATATAAGAACATAACCCAAAGAAAGGAAGAACACATACCTAAATATATTGGCAATTACACCCGGCGCATGCTTCTTTATCAAAACATTACTTTTACTAAAATCAACATTCTTAAAATTCACAGCGCAACACCTCCTGTTTTTTATTTTCGGTGAAATCACAAACACTTGATTTGTTATTCATTTTTACAGTCATTTTTTCGTTTTTTGCTTTTGACCGCACATTAACACCGCCTATTTAATTGTATAATGCCATATTATCGGACAATATAATACTGCATTATCATTTACTATAACATTATAAACCATTCGACAAAATAATGCAATAACTAATTGTTGCAGTTTCATTGAATTTTGTTGCGATTTTTATTTAAAAGGTTGAAAATGTTTCAAACTTGGTTGTAATAATTATTCACAATTAAGCATATTAACAAAAGCTAATTTGCATTTTTTTACAATTTTTCGAAAAAAAGTAAGAAAACTATTATTTTTTTGCTTTTATACGGCTGTGATTATGCAAATTTCACATCATTATATAAAAATCAGTTATATTTGTCGATTTTAACTATATGCTTTGTTTTTACAGGCATTTTTACAAAAACCTTGCTAAAATCTTGCGGTTGTGTTATTCTTTATTTAGCTTTTTAACGGAGTGTTTTTTATGAAAGATTTAAATCTACCGAATTTTTACAGTCATTCGGTTTCTTTTAATCAAAATGAATCCTTGAATTTACTTCAATTAGGGCGCGATGTCAGTTCACCCGGTTTTTCGTATCCCCAATATCACAATATATATAGCGTTTACTTTGTGAATTCAGGTATAGGTACAGTTGAAACACAGGGCAAAAAATATCAGCTTTCAAAAAATGATGCTTTTTTAATCAGACCTAACGAGCTTACCATCCAGACTGCCGATACCAAAAAGCCTTGGGAACTATACTTTTTCACCTTTAACGGCTCATTAGCTTCCGAAATTCTCAACCGCACTGTTTTCAGAAACGGAGCTGTTTCAGTAACGCTTAAAGAGAACCATTTACCCGAGGATATTCTTGATGCCGTCGATTATCTCAACAACAACTCCCACAGCGAGCTTGTAACCTTTGAATACCTTTTCAAATTCATTTCCTACTTTGATATCTACAAAACAATACCCGAACCCCAAAAAGAACAGTCTGAACAAAAATATGTTGCCGAAATTAAAAAATATATCCAATCAAACTATCTAAATCAGATTAAAATAACCGATATTGCGGACAAATTAAATATCAACCGCTCCCACCTCTACCGAATATTTAAAAAGGAAATGGGTATGGGGGTTGAAGATTACATAATAAATATCCGCATAACCCACGCGAAATCCCTTTTGACCGACACCCTGCTCCCCATCAGCCAGATTTCAAGCCTTGTCGGTTATAAAAACTACACAACCTTCTTTAAAATGTTCAAACGAGTTACAGGTATGACACCTATTGAATATAGAAAAACAAAAAATGACGCTTGAGGCGTCATTTTTTGTTTTACAATTTGTTCATAAACTGTTCTTTATTTTCTTTGGCCGTTGTAGTCGGTCTGCCCAAGTCTTCCCGCGCGCCGATAGAGCATTTCACCTCAATAAAGGTGAGTTCTCTGGCAGTTTTAGCAACACTCAGCGCTTTTTCAAGTTCTTCGGGGGTTTCCACACTTACTGCGGTTTTATAGCCGCAACCCTCGGCGATTTTTACTACATCAAGCTTTTGTGCCACGGTCGGCATACCGCCTACCGTTTCGTGCGAGCCGTTGTTTATAGCAATATGAACGAGGTTTTCAGGCCTGTTGGCACCTATGACCGCCATCGCACCCATATGCATAAGCAATGCGCCGTCGCCGTCAATACACCAAATCTTTTTATCTGGTTTTTGAAGTGCTATCTCAAGCGCTACCGAGGAGCTATGCCCCATAGAGCCTACCGTCAAAAAATCGTAGCCGTGACCTTGAGCATTCGCTTCACGTATTTCGAACAGCTCACGCGAGGCCTTGCCCGTGGTAGAAACGATTATATCTTCGCCACTCTCACCTACAATGTGCTTTATAATCTCTTCGCGCGACATTCGGTAGTTATTACTGTATTTCACCTTTTGAGCAAATTCCAAAGCGCCTTTGCGAACCACAAATGCTACCTGTTTACCCTTTTGTAAAAGCGATTGCCATTTTTTAAGTTGCTCGTCTATCTCGGCTTTTGTGGTTTCTCGGCTTATAACAAAAGTTTCTACACCCATATCTTCCATCAGTTTGAGCGTGATTTCACCTTGAAAGATATGCTGTGGCTCGTCTTTAACATCGGGTTCACCGCGCCAACCTATAACGAAAATACAGGGTATAGCATAAACCTTATCATTCATAAGCGAAGCCAAAGGGTTTATGATATTCCCCTGTCCGCTATTTTGAAGATATACCACAGGCACCTTTCCCGTCGCCAAATGATAGCCTGCTGCCAATCCAACGGCATTACCCTCGTTTGCGGCGATTATGTGTTTTTCACCCACACCGTGCTCTGTCATAAGCCAGTCACAAAACGGCCGCAAAAGCGAATCGGGCACGCCTGTAAAAAAATCATAATCCTTTAAAAAATCAGATGTCAAATACCTCACTCCTGTGTTATAGACTCATACAGCTTATAGAGTGTATTATTGTCTAATTCCACAGGATTATTCTTAAGTCTGCCGACATTTACCGAGGCAGTCAGTACCTTAAGTTCATCTTGAGTAGCTTTTGGTCCAAAAATTTCGAGTTCTTTTAAAAGATTTTTGAAAATCTTTATGCCATCTTGCGCGGTTTTACCGCCCAAAGACTTGGCAATATCGTCAAAGGTGGATTTCAGATAATCTGAGCCTCTTAAATCGATGCACTTATCAAGATTCTGATTCATAAACTCCCATATATGTGCAAGTCCCACGCCCACCGCATGACCGTGAGGAATACCGTAAAGGGTGGTCATTTTATAGCTCATAGCGTGAGCCGAAGTGGTGGCAGTTATATTTATCGCTCTGCCTGCATAATTCGAGCCGAGCATAATTTCCTCTGTGGCCTCTTTAGCACCGTCAAAAATATAGCCTTTATAATTCGCCATTATCTTCTCAACCGCAATTTTGGCATACCCTTTGCTTTCTTCATTGGACTTCACCGACCACCACGATTCAATAGCTTGACAAAGCGCATCTAAAAGGGTGCATTTTTTCTGATACTCGGGCAAGGAATAAAGCAAAGAAGCGTCTAAAAATGCATATTCGGGCACAAGATATTCGGGGCCTATCGACTGCTTTTCACCGCCGTGGTAAAAAACCGAAAATCTTGTCGATTCGCTGCCCGTACCTGCAGTTGTGGGAACTGCTAAAAGCGGTATTTTTGTATCCTTTAATTCCTGCTTAAAATAAAGCTCGCCTTTCTCCATTTTTGAGAAAATCTTTATACATTTTGCAACATCAATAGCGCTTCCACCGCCCACTGCGACCAAAGCGTCACAGTTCTCGGCATTAAAAATGTCTACACCCTCGCAAATCTCTTCATACTTAGGGTTTGCAGTAAAACACGAAAACAAAACATAAGGAATATCTATACCCTCAAAGTATTCTGTCACAGGCTTTGAATGAAATGGCATCTTACCCACAAGCATAAACTTTTTACAGCCTAATTCTTTTAAAACCTCACCGATTTTAAAATAACATTTTTCACCGCTTAATATCTTTTGCATTATTATTCCTCCGGTATTAAATTTATTATCTCCTTAATACTCATACACATATCGTCGGCCTCTTTGGCGCGATGGTTTTTGAGTATAGTTTTCGCAACATTCTGCATCGCAGGGAATGAGCTTCGTGTCAACTGATTGGCGTAAATCACAATATTTACACCACGCCGTTTAAATTCCTCTTCGGTAACTGTATTAAATGAAGTCGGCACAACCACAACGGGTGTCTGGGTGTTTTTTTGCCTGAATTTCTCCACAAATTCGAAAATTTCGTCAGGCTCTTTGCGTCTTGAATGAATCATTATAGCGTCCGCGCCCGCTTCAGAAAATGCAAAAGCACGAACGAGCGCGTCCTCTATCCCCCGTTCTAAAATAAGACTTTCTATACGGGCGCAAATCATAAAATCCTTTGTTTTCTGTGCACGCTTGCCCGCGCGTATTTTTTCGCAAAAATCTTCTATCGGCGCTTGAGTCTGTAGGACCTCAGTGCCGAAAAGCGAGTTCTTTTTAAGACCCGTTTTATCTTCAATTATCACCATCGAAACCCCCATTCTTTCAAGGGTTTTAACAGTATATACAAAATGCTCTGTAAGACCGCCCGTATCGCCGTCAAAAATAATCGGCTTAGTCGTTACTTCCATTATATCGTCAATAGTGCGAAAACGCGAGGTCATATCAACAAGCTCAATATCAGGCTTACCTTTAGCGGTGCTGTCGCAAAGGCTTGACACCCACATAGCATCGAACTGATAGGTCTTGCCATCCTGCAAAACCGCCGTATTTTCCACAATTAGCCCCGTTATACCGCTGTGAGCCTCAAGTGCTGTAATACAGCCCTTCAAATCAACGAGTTTTTTAAGTCTTGCGCGCCTTATGTCAGGGGTGGCAAGATGGATACGGGAATGTTTTTCAAGCTCCTCGTACTTTTCATTTTTAGAATACGGGTACTCTACAAGCTGGCCACCATATTCTGCCAAAAGACTTACAACCTCGTCGCGAATAGGCTTTTGAAAGCCTGTTTTCCAATCGTCTCCATGCACAACATAATTCGGTTTCAAATCGCGCAAAACATCCTCATAAGTCAGTGTTTTTTGTTCGATAACACGCTCAACACCGCTTATATTCTCAAAAATGGTTTTTCGCTCGCTAAAGGGTATCAGCGGAAAACGCTTATAGCTTGCAATCGCGTTGTCCGAAAGCACCCCGATTATAAGTTTTCCGTGACTTTGCGCTTTTCTTATAATCTCAATATGACCGCTATGAATAATATCAGTCGAAAAGCACATATAAACCGTTTTTTCGCTCTTTGTAAAATCACTCATACCAAACTCTCCTTTTTGTTTAGTATGAGCGTTTTTAATGGTATAATTCGCCTTTAATTTTTAAGAGTTGCTATAGTAACTCCATTTTCACCCTCACCGAAAGTACCCAAACGGAAGGACTCAATATTTTTGTGATGGCGAAGATGTGCCTGAATGTTTTTACGCAAGACGCCTGTGCCCTTTCCGTGAATAATTCGCACAGTTTCAAGCCCTGATAAAATAGCATTGTCAATGTAATTATCAAGTTCCATAATAGCCTCGTCACTCGCTTGACCTCTAAGGTCAATTTCGCCCGAAATCACGCGGTCTTTACGAGAGCGAATGCCTGAAACATTACGGGTTTTCTTGATTTCAGCTGTAGGTGCGAACTTTGATTTTAATCGCAGATTTTCAAAATCAGCCCACATCTTTATTGAACCAGACATTACATAAGCCTGTTTTTTATCGAGCTTTACATCAATAACCGTAGCATCGCGGTTGATATCGGCAATAAGCACAATATCGCCCTTATCGAGTGTTGTGACCGCTTTACCCGCTACCTTACGGCTCATAACTGGATTAGCCTCGTCTTCCATTTCTTTCAAGGTCGATTTATACATTCCGCGCGCTTTTTCTGCCGTTATTGCCGAGTTTTCGGCGTTCATTTTCTTCTTCATTTCTTCAAGCTCGTTTAAAAGCAACGAAGACTTGTATCGCGCGTTTTCTATTATGGCATTTGCTTTTTCGCGTGTTTGCTCCATCAGTTTTTCGGTCTTTACCGAAATTTCGTGCTCACGCATATCGCTTTTTCGTTTGCTTTCTGCCATTTCGGCACGAAGTCTGCTCACAGTTTCGCGTTCTTTCTCGGCTTCTTTACGCGCCTTTTCCAAAGACGCCACAACACGCTCAAAGCGTAAATCTTCTTCCTTTACCTGTTGTTTTGCAGTTTCTATGACCGCACTGTCAAGACCGAGCTTACCCGAAATCGCAAAAGCATTAGACCGCCCTGGCATACCTGTTATAAGGCGGTATGTGGGCTTCAAAGTCGAAACATCAAATTCACAGGATGCGTTTTCAACACCGTCGGTATCAATTGCATAAGACTTAAGCTCGGGATAGTGGGTAGTAGCCACGATTTTACTGCCGAAAGCACGAAGCCTCATCAAAATCGCCTTTGCTAAAGCCGCGCCTTCAATCGGGTCGGTACCTGCGCACAACTCGTCAAAAAGCACCAACGAATCATCATCAGCCGACTCTAAAATCGAGATAATATTAACCATATGTGACGAGAATGTCGAAAGCGACTGCTCAATGCTCTGCTCGTCGCCGATATCTGCAAACACCTTGCTGTAAACAGCAATTCGGCTTCCGTCATCACAAGGAATCATAAGTCCGCACATAGTCATAAGAGTTAAAAGTCCGACAGTTTTGAGGGTTACGGTCTTACCGCCGGTGTTAGGTCCTGTTATGACAAGAGTGTTATAATTTTTGCCAAGCTCGACCGTAATCGGCACAACGCTTTTCTGATTTATAAGCGGATGTCTTGCGCGCTTTAAATATGTCACGCCCGAAGTGTTGATTTCAGGCACAATTGCACGCATTTTATAAGCCAATTTTGCTTTAGCAAAAATGAAATTTATTTTTACAAGGGCGTTGTATGACGAAATAATACTATCGCAAAAGCTTCCGCTCTCGCTTGATAGTTCCGCTAAAATACGCTCGATTTCTTCTTTTTCTTTAAGCTTTAAAACCCTTATTTCGTTATTTGTTTCAACCACCGTCATAGGCTCTATAAAGAGGGTTGAGCCTGTTGAAGAGGTATCGTGAAGAATACCGCTAATCTGTCCCTTGTGCTCGGCTTTAAGCGGCACTACAAATCTTCCGTCACGCTGGGTTATAATAGCTTCCTGTAGGTATTTAGCGCTCGGTCCTTTAATAATTTTCTCGAGATTTTCACGCAATTTCGCCGATTTTCCGCTGATTTTTCGTCTGATATCATAAAGTGCTGGCGAAGCGTTGTCGTTGAGTTCTTCTTCGTTCTTTATCGCAAAATTGATTTTATCTTCAAGATACTTGTTAGGAACAAGGGATAAAAAGTATTCTTCAAGCGAGGTATTTTCCATACTAAGACAGTTGCCGCGCCACTCTTTTACCGTTCTTATAACGCGCAAGGTGTCGGCAATATCGATAAGTTCGCGGATAGAAAGTACCGCCGAAGACTGCGCGCGGCGAAGACTGTTTGCAACATTATGCGCCCCCGCAAAATTGGGAGTTGTGTATTTCGCCATAAAAATATAAGCATCTTCGGTATTTTGAAGCCTTTCTTTTACCTTGCCGAAATCAGTTTCGGGAAAAACCTCCAAAGCCATCGAGGCAGAATCCTCAAGGGTAGCTTCTTTTGAAAGTAAATCTAAAATTTTATCAAGCTCTAAGGTTCTTAAACTCTTACTTATACCTGTCATTTTTACTCCTTAATGCTGTTGTAAAATTGCAATGTTGAAAATTTGTGGTCGCTTTGTACCGTTATGTATTCCCCCGTTATTTCAGACAACTCTTTTGCCTTATTTTCGGGAATCTGGAAGGAATAAAGATTTTGAAATTTTGAATAAACAATATGCCGCATAGCGCTTAAAAGGGTGCGGTCCAGCGGTTTGTAGACGCTGTCTTTAGGGCAGTCCTTACACCGCAGATTGCCGTCATTTATGTTAAAATACATAACCACATCTTCAAATTTACCGCAATCGTCACACGCCACAAGGTCGGGCGCATAGCCCGAAATTACCGCCACGCGAAGCTCGGTTATCGCCTTAATAAGCGGTGGAAAACGCTTTTCTTTCGTGAGAAAGTGCAGTGAGTTTAATATAAGGCGCAAAAACTCTTCATTCGAAGTGCCGCTGATGGCAAATTCGTTCGCGAGTTCGCAAAAATACTGCGAAAGCGCCAAGACCTCAATATCACTCCCCGCGCCGAAAAACACGCTGATTGGCGTTGCTTCATATATGCGAAGGCTTTCCTTTTTTCGCTTTATTGTAAAGCTTGAATATGTAAGCAAAGATGTAGCACTTGCTTTTTTTGATTTTATATTATGTGCCCCGCTCGCGAAGGCTTTTATTATACCGTATTCGCGACTGAAGAGAGTGACTAAACGGTCACTCTCCCCTATTTTCATTTCCTTTATCACAAGCGCCTGTGTGGTAAATCGGTTCTCGCTTTCCGCCACCTTCTTCACCGCCCTTTTGAGAATTTAAAAAGTATAAATAATCGGTCACCTTTCCGCTTCTCTCGAAGCGCGACCAAGCCGTTTCTGTCATTTTCATCACCCGAGAATAGTTTTGGGCGATAATTTTAAAATATTAAAGGTAAAAATTAGTCCAGACCGAAGGTATGTATAAGTCCCTGTCTGTTGCGCCAATCTTCCTTAACCTTTACCCATAATTTTACAGATGCTTTTATACCGAAAAAGGCTTCAATTTCCCGTCGAGCCATAGTGCCGATACGCTTAAGCATTGTGCCGTTTTTGCCGATAATAATTCCCTTGTGCGAATCTCTTTCGCAAATAATCGTTGCCTCAACCTCGACAATCGGCTCACCCTCTTTTGTATCACGCTCGAAAAAACGCTCAAGGTCTACCGCAATACCGTGAGGTACTTCCTTGTCAAGTGTACGAAGCAATTTTTCGCGTATCATTTCGGCTACCATAACCTTTTCGGGCTGGTCGGTAACATCGTCGTCGGGGAAATAGTGTACCGACGGCTTTGAAAACTTTTTGAGTTCGCTAAGCAGTATCTCAACACCGTCACCCGTTCTTGCCGAAAGCGGTATTACAGTTTCAAACGCGAAAACCTTTGTATAGGCTTTAATAATAGTCAAAAGCTCGTCCTTCTTTTCAAGCAAATCAATCTTGTTGATTACAAGAACCGCCTTTAACCTGCGCTTTTTAAGTTCGTTTATAAGTTCTACTTCGGCAGGGGGCAGATTATCCGAATCGAACTTAAATTTCGGGTTGGCTTCGACAACCAGAACCACCGCGTCAACATCACTCATACCGTCGCTTACTGCCTTGTTCATATTCTTGTCGAGCTCGTTTCGTGCTCTGTGAAAACCCGGGGTATCAATGAAAACCAACTGATTTTCATTCTCAGTCTTTATGCCCATAATCTTAGTACGGGTGGTCTGCGGCTTGTCCGATACAATAGCAACCTTTTGCCCTAAAATCTTGTTCATAAGCGAAGATTTGCCCACATTAGGACGGCCTATTATTGTAATAAACGCAGAAGTTTGTTTCATAATTTACACCTTGTTAATGGCTAAACCGAGCAATTCGAGTATAGCCTCTTCCTTTTCTCTCATAGTCGCTTGTTCGAGTCCTCCGTTTACATGGTCATAACCTAAAAGGTGGAGCATTGAGTGTACTGTTAAAAATGCAACCTCACGCTCGAGTGAATGACCGTACAAATTCGCCTGTTTTTCGGCATGTTCGTAAGAAATCACAATATCCCCAAGCATAAAAGCATCGGTTGCGGGGTTCTTATCATAAACACCGTTTTCACCGAGCGGAAAAGACAAAACATCAGTAGAAGAATCTATATTACGAAACTCGCGGTTCATTTCCTTTATCATTTCGTCGTCGACGATTGTCACATCAATCTCGGAACTGCCATGGAAATTTTCAAACTTAAGTGTCGCGTTGCAAGCCTTTCTTATAAGCAGTCTTGCTCCCGTCGGCAGTTTTATCTTGTTTTTTACTGTTATATTAACCTTTGCGCTCATTTTTCTCTCCGTTTCTTTCGTATGCCTTTATGATTTCCTGTACCAATCTGTGACGGACAACGTCCCTTTCAGACAGTCTGCAAATAGCAATATCCTCAATGCCTTTTAGTATCCTCACAGCATCTTTAAGTCCCGATTTTTTACCGTCAGGCAGGTCTATCTGGGTGATATCACCCGTTACAACCGCTTTTGAATTAAAGCCTAAGCGGGTTAAAAACATCTTCATTTGCTCGCTTGTGGTGTTCTGCGCTTCGTCAAGTATTATAAAGCTGTCGTCAAGCGTTCTTCCCCGCATATAAGCCAAAGGAGCAACCTCAATATCACCGCGCTCAACGCATTTTTGGAAGTTTTCGGCTCCCAACATATCAAAAAGCGCATCATACAAAGGACGCAAATATGGATCGATTTTCTGTTGCAAATCCCCAGGCAAAAAGCCAAGCCTTTCGCCTGCTTCAACTGCAGGGCGGGTTAGGATTATGCGGTCAACCTGCTTTGCCCTGAATGCCGAAACCGCCTCGGCTACTGCCAGATAAGTTTTACCCGTACCTGCAGGGCCAACGCCGATTGTTACGGTGTTTTTCTTGATAGCCTCGATATATTTTCGCTGTCCCAAGGTCTTCGGTTTTATCGGTTTACCCTTTGCCGTAATGCAAACACAGTCCGCCGACAAAAGACTGTCTATTTTACCGTCCTCGCCGTCTTGTACCAGACTCGAAGCATAGTCAACATTCTGCTTTGTTATCTGCTCGCCTTTATTTATCATAGTAAGCAAGCATTCAATCGTCCTGACAGCGCCCATGACATTTTCAGGCTCGCCCTTAACCTTTATACCGCTTCCGTGAGAGGTGATACTCACCGAATACTTTTTCTCAATTTCTTTAATGTTTTCGTCAAAATTTCCGAATAAGCTCACAAGCTGTTCAATTCTTTCAGTATCAACCGTTTTTTCAAACATATTCTTCACCAATGTTATATAAATCTATAGTTTTTATTAGTATACCATAATTTTCTTCAATTTCCAATAGCGAAAATTAAATTTTCGCTTTTAGCGATATTCTTATTTTCTACTATCACAGCAGTAAGCTCGGCATAATCTTCAGTTTCTGTGATTTTTTTCGATTTTACGCTTTCTTTATACTCTCTTTCGAGATTACTAAGAAGCCTTTTTTTTGCCTTTTCAGGTGAGATTTTAGCAGTGTGAACTGTGCCGAAAATAAACTTTTTTGTATAAATTTTAATAGGGATATTTTGTTCGAAAAGCTTCAAATTTTCAAAAGAATTTTCGGTTTGGAATGTCCCATTTTCTTCACCCAAATAGAGCGGTATTTTGAGTGTGAAAAATTCGAAAACCCTTTTATTTTTAACCTTGCCGTTTGGCAGGGTTTCTTTTTTTGCAAAAGGCTCTTTCAGCGTAATTTCGGTCTGGGTTTCGGCTATAATCTCCCCACGCGAGCGCACGAAACTCGTTCCGCTAAGACTTTCGATTATCCCAGACACGAGAACATCCCCCTTTTTAACAACATCCCCCACCTTTACAACGCAGTTGCCCGATTTTACATCAATTCTCTTTATAACTCCGTCTTCGGTGGCAATAAGGTTTGTAGCCTTCGCAGTATCGCCCTTTTTTTCGGTGATTTCGGTAACATTTACAGTAAGACAGCACCCCTCGATATTAAGGCTTCCCCAAGCCAATTTATCGTTTTTAAGTAACAACTCCTGCGCATCGGCTTTGGGACTGATTTTGCTTTTTCTAACACCCTCGGTTATGCCAAGATTTCTACAGTCGGCAAGTATTTCTTCCGCCGCTACCTTCTCGTTTCCTGCAACATCAATCACCCATATATAACCCGACATTATCTGCAAAAAGGACAAAAATATAATAAGCCCTGCGAAAATTCCGAAGCGCTTATTATATTTCTTTATAAAAAACGGAAAACCCCTTTTTTCGAGAATATGTACCCTGATACCGCTTTTTCTCAAAATTTTGCGAAGATACAAAAAATCGCGCACCGTAATTTTGCAATGGATTTTTTGTTTTTTGTATCTTGCCGACCAGATATAAATTCCGTTTTTAGAGCAAAGATTCAACACCTTTTCGGGATAAACTCCGTAAAACTCGACCTTTAAAAAACCACAGAAAAACCTATATAAAAACAGCATAACATACCCCTATACACAAAATTCCAATGACGAAAATTTTCCCTTTATAACTATCGTTCGCTCTTCAAAAGACACTATGTCAAAATTCTCGCCCTCAAGCACCAAAGCGCCGTGCGAAAGCCGTAATTTTAAGTAATTATCATTATATTCGAGAATGCCCACACACCCCTCAAGAATCAGTTGGGTATTGGAAAAAAGCTCTATTCGAGGTCCTGTCAATACCGATTTCGAAAAACTGTCACCCAATGAAAAAATATTCCATTTTTCCTTTTTCTTACTTTTTTCAATCTTAAGTTTTTTAGCCAAGTAACACAACTCCCTTGTAATAATGTTATGAAACTAAAAATAAAATAATTCATAGGTGATGCTATGAAAAGGGTCATTTCTGCTGTCGGTGTTTTTTGTGTAGTCGGCTTCGCATTTATGATACTAAAAAACCCCGAAATTTGCACAAAAAGTGCGATTTCAGGGCTTGTTATGTGCGGTAGTGTAATTATCCCTTCCCTCTTTCCGTTTACCTTTTGTGTTCTTTTTATCTTGAAATCAGGCCTACTTCAAAAATTCAAAATCCCCGAAACCTACTCGGTGTTTCTGCTCTCACTCATAGGCGGATATCCTTTAGGTAGTAAAATGCTATCCGAATCACAAATCGAGCGTAAAAATATCGCTGTTTTGCTCAATTTCTGTGTAAACGCAGGACCTGCTTTTATAATTTTGGCTGTGGGAAACGGAGTTTTCGGATCGCAGAAAGTCGGGATTGTTCTCTTTATTTCCCACATTCTACCGTCGCTTATTATGGCTTTTATTTTTAGAAGTAGTCTTCTTCCAACAACCGAAAAACGCGAAAAACCGTTAGGATTAATCGATAATTTTATCACAAGTGCCGCGCAAAGCGCATCGACACTCATAAACATTTCGGGGTTTGTGATACTTTTCTCGGTGCTTTGCGCTTATCTTGACTCGGTTTCGGAAATTATGCCTTTTTTAAAACCCTTATCCCTTGTTTTAGAGGTCACAAACGGAATCTCCAAAGTCCGAAACATCTATTTAATATCCGCTCTTTTAGGTTTTGGCGGAATTTGTATCTGGTGTCAGGTGTTTTCACTATCAAAAGGTGTTAAAATAAATTATTTGTGCTTTGTCTTATGCCGAATTTTCCACGCGCTATCGAGCGCAGGTTTTACATACCTAACTTTAAAACTTTTTAAAATATCAATACCTGTGCTTTCGAACGGAAAATTCTTCACCTTTTCGCCCTTTGTAAACTCCCAAGCAGTCGGAATTTCACTTTTTATTATGGGTATTGTTTTTATAATTTCTATAGCCAATAAAAATTATGCTGGTAATATAATTGAAGATATAGTATAATACACACAAAGGAAGTGTAAGAATGAGTAAAATCGGATTTAATAAAGATTTGCCAAAGTCATGCGCATATTGTGTACATGGTACTATTTTGGAATTCACAAATGAAACTATCTGCAAAAAACGCGGTGTTATTGAGGGGCGTGACTACTGCCGAAGCTATAAGTATGACCCCTTAAAAAGAGTACCGCAAAAGATAAAAATCGCCGATAATTACTCAGAAGAGGATTTTAAGTTATAATTAAAAACAAAATAATATTTTGTAGGGGAGGGTCTCCGCGCCCTCCCGAATAGTTGCATATAAATTAAACGGGAGGGGTTGGAACCCCTCCCCTACGATTTTATCAATTTATATTTTATTCTTTATTATTTAAAAAAACTCCGCCGAGGCGGAGTTTTTGTTTATTCTGCAAATTCAATTGTATTGATAACCTTACCGCTAACCGTAATTTTCACCGCATCGCCTTTCTTAGCAAAGGGGAGTAAATCCGACTTTGTCACAAGCGCGGTATAAATCTCAGCATTTTCTTCAAACTTGATATAATAAACAGTGTTTCCCTCAACAACCGCCGAATTTATCTTTTCGATAACACCTGTAATCTCATTAGACTCGGTTTCGGGAGTTTCAGTAACATTTTCAGTTTTAAGCTTAGAGATATAGTCGGCTCTCGCGCTTTCGACCGAGTTGCCTGTACCTACTATCTGATACTGATTAACATCAACAAAGGCGTACATCTTAACAAGTCCCGCGCCGTCTTTAAGTGACATAAAGTAGGTCGGTCTGTCGGATACATTGAGGAGCAACGGGAAGGTCGAAGAATAACCAAGGTGTTGTACCTGACCTTCGGCAGAACTCATTGCCGAATATTCCTCTGCACCTGGTATTGTGTAGAATTTAGTAGCTTTTGTGCGCAGATTTACAAGCACAAAACCAACATTTGATTCGTCACTTGTAACCGAAGTCATACCAGTATAGAGGAAAACATCGTCATCCATTGCAAGATAGTTATATCCGTCAGTTGGCTGTAAAACACCGCGCTGACCGAAAATAGAATTGAAGAAGCCCGAGCGGTATTTACCGTTATAAACCAACTGTTGCTCAATCATATAAGAATCGAAAACCTGGTCAATCCAAGTGGGTACTTCATCGAGTTTATAGTAAGCGCTCTCGCCCGACTGCGCATTCATAAGCACAACGCCGTCGATATCGCTACCGCTCCAGAAACCGATTTTAAAATCGACCACCGAAGCCACCCAATAAGGTGTTCCGTTATCGTCAATCTCGAACGAAATGTTATCAAAAATCTTTGTGGGATATTTGAAGCGAAGCGCGCGGTTAAGGTCGCGCATAAAGTACTCGCTATCAGAGTATTTTATGCCTTCTTTAAGTCTTACAAGTTGGGTTTCCTGTGTTGTCATATCAACCGTAATATAGGCAGGAATACCCTGTGACTGATTGTTAAGCCACTTAATAATATCGCCGTACATAAGCGGTGTTACACGCACAGGTCTGCCCTTGTAGTTGATTTGGGTGTAAATTTCCTGAATTTCAAACTGCGAAACCAAATCTGCCATCTCGCCGAGCTTTCTCTGTCCGAGTCTTTCGGCGGTATCCTTATCAACAACAGGGATCTGCTCCTGACTGATTTCGGCTACATCTTCTGTAAAATCGCCATCGGTCATAGTAATAAGCTGATTATAAGATTTCGCATTGAAAATCTCAGCACCGATAATTGAAGCCACGCAACTTAAAACAATAATGCCTAAAACAATAATTAAAGCAAACTTAATCGGCTTGCCGAGAGATTTAAGGCTTATTTTAGGAATACCAGAAACCCTTTGGGGACTGCGGTTTTCCTTTATAAATGCGACAACCTGCGAAAAGGCGTTGATAACAACCACCGCTATTACCGCAAAGGTTACAAAACTCCAGAACTCACGGCTTTGAAGATTTATAGGCGGTAGGATAAGCCAATAATATCCGCCAAGAACAATGAGAGTCAAAAGCCATTTTAAAGCTTGAAATGAAAAACTTTTTTTCATAAAGTGCCTCCTAAATTTTTCTAATTTAAAAATACCACATTTTTTATAACAAGTCAAATATAAATGATTGCAAAAGCACATATTTTAGAGTATAATCTTTACATTGGAGTGTGAAATATATGTTTAAAGAAATAACTGCAAAAGACATTAAGGGCAATCTGATAGATACCATTTCGAACGAATGGATGCTCATTTCCGCAGGCGATAAAGACGGCTATAATATGATGACAGCCTCGTGGGGATTTATGGGCGAAATGTGGGGCGAAGACACCGCTATAGCCATGATTCGTCCGCAAAGATATACAATGGAATTTGTGGACAAAAGCGAATACTTTGCCCTTAGTTTTTACGGCGACAGAAAAGATATTCACAAGGTTTGCGGCAGTATGTCGGGCAGAGACGTCGACAAAACCGCGCTCACAGGTTTAACTCCCGTCTTTGCTGATAATACAGTCTATTTTGGCGAAGCGAGGCTTGTGCTCATCTGCAAAAAGCAGTATGTTGACGAATTCAAGGAAGAAAACTTCACCGACAGCGCTCCTTCGGACTGCTATGCTCTCAAGGATTATCACAAAATGATATTTGGAAAAATTGAAAAAGTTTTAGTAAAGGAATAGGAAAAATGAAATTTTTAATTGCTTCTGATATTCACGGCTCCCAAAAATACTGCGAAATGCTACTCCAAGCCTTTGAAACCGAAAAGGCAGACAAAATGCTCTTGCTCGGTGATATTCTCTATCACGGTCCTCGCAACGACCTGCCCGAAAATTACGCACCGAAGCAGATAATCGAAATGCTCAACCCCTTAAAAGATAAGCTTTTATGTGTCAGGGGCAACTGCGACACCGAGGTTGACCAGATGGTGCTTAACTTCCCTATCCTTGCAGATTATGCTGTAATCCCTGTTGGCGAAAAGCTTTTATACGCAACCCACGGACATAAATATAATCCGCAAACTCCCCCACCTCTCTCGAAAGGTGATATGCTTATTAACGGTCACACACACATACCAAAGTGCGAAGATATAGACAATTTTACATACTTAAACTGCGGGTCGGTATCAATTCCTAAAGAAAATTCACCCCATAGTTATATGATTTTAGAAGACAGAAAATTTGAGTGGAAAAACCTTGAAACTGGTGAAGTTTACAAAGAATATGAGGCATAATATTAACGGTGTTCTGCAAAATGCGGAACACCGTTAATATTTAAACCACCTTATCAAGTATAGCGCACATAACGGTGATATCGTCCTGTCTTTTTTCGCTTCTGCGCCGTCTTGCGCAAAGGCAAAGATGGTCTGCCAAATCTTGCGCCGAGCCGTCGCGCCAGGACTCAATTTCGGCGCGTATCCAGTCTGTCCCCTCGCTTACCGCACCGTCCGAAAGCAGTACCACAACATCCCCGATTTTGCACCTTATAGTCGCTTTATCAAAGCCGATTTCGCGCAAAATCCCCGCAGGTAAGGAACTGCTTTCAGCCTTACCTGTTTTACCCGAACGACGCACAATTGTCGGCGCAGCGCCCGCCTTATAAAGCTCGGTCACTCCTGTATACAAATCAATACTTGCTATATCAACCGTCGCCAAAGATTCGTCGGTAGATTTAAAGAGCATAGAAGAATTTAAAATTTTAAGCGAACAGTTAAAGCCAAAGCCTGCCTTCAAAAGTCTTGCCATAAGTCCCGAAGCCATCGCGCCGTCAACCGCCGCTCTGCCTCCTGTACCCATTCCGTCACTTAAAATCATAACAAAATGTCCTTTTTGGTCGGTGAAATACTTGTAAGCGTCACCGCAAAGCGCATTATTGTTGGCGCTAGACTGACTTGCCCCAAAGTCAACCTTAATCTCAGCGCGCTCGTTAAGGACAATATATATTTCACCGCCGACCTCGTTAACTGTCGGTATATCAAAATCACGCTCACAAGCAAGAGATACAAGCTTCATCACCTGAGCCTTGTTTATAATAAGTTCGGGTGTTTTTTTAAGCTTTAATTCCACTGTCATTCTGCCGTAGCGGTCAACTCTGCTACTGCATTCATCGATATGAATGTTGATATTCTTAAGCGCTGCGGCGGCATTTTCGGCAGAAGAATTATCAAACCTTTCCTGAAGTTCGAAATCGTGCGCCAAATCACTTAGCATCGAAGAAATTCCGCCGAATTGGTCGGACACCACCGACCGCACCTCGTCTATTCGGTTTTCGGCGGCGATTTTTGAAGCATAATCGGTATATCGCCTATAAGCCGCATTACCGACATTCCCCACTCGCACACATCTGCCCCTGAATTCCTCGGGCGCGGCATCCACGGGGTTTATATCCCCCTGCTTTATCGCCTTTGTCATTTCGAGCACGGCATTAAGCGTATCTGTCCGTTTCTTTTCCCAACAATGTATCCGCAGTTTACAGCCTGCGCAAGCGTCCTGCTCAATAGCATTTATAACGGTTGAAAAATCAGGCGAATTGATTTTCGAAAGCTCGGTTGCCACTTGGTCTACCGTCTGCGAAACATCCTTTAGCGCGTTTGAAGCTAATTGTAGCCTCATAGTAACCGACTTTTTAAAGCCTGTCGGCACCGAAATTTTCGGGTATGCCGAAAAGATTTTGCCAAGATACACCCCCGCCCCTCGTGGTAGCATAAGGAAAATGACCGCACCGAGCACCGTTTCGGCAACGAGTATCGGTATTTGTGACGGCTCTCCCGCAGACACCGCGCCGATAAAACTCAAAATAACGGCAATAAACACCTGCGCGTATTTTCCCAACGCCGAAAATACACCGCAAAAAAGTCCCGTCACCGCAAAAATTACACCTATATTGCCCGAAATTCCACCCAAAGTTGTGGTAAAAGCCACCGTAATACCGCTAATAGCTCCTGAAATTATACCGCCGTATTTTGAGGAAACGAGTATCAGCAAAACGCTTAAAATTCTGCCGAGTGATACCCCAAAAGAACTCGCGTTATTAAGTCCCAAAAGCAGAATATTTATAACTATAAGTACACCCGACAGCTCGTCAGGAGAAAGCCCCACATTCTGCCTTGATAAAATCTTAAAACTTCGGCAGACAAAGTATGTCCCAACACCTACCAAAACCGACTCACTTACCACATCAATAAAGCTTCCTCCCGCGATTTTGAGCGCGGCGCAGGAAGTCAGAAAACTCGTAAGCAGGGCAATAAAACTCAAAAAGACCTCGTTGCCTACAAGCCGTTTATAGTTGCTTAGTAACAGTTTTATCGAAAGGAGCGCAAACATCGCCGCTAAGTACTTAAAACCGCCATTACCCACAGCGGGTATAAAATACCCAACAAAAACGCCTATAGCACTCGCAGGGGTATATGTAAGCGAAGCGCCTGCAACAAGCGACATTCCAAATGGCAACAGCTTGTCCATAACCACCCCTTTTGTCGCAATAAAACCGCACAAACCCACAAGAAAATGCGAGAGCGCGGCAATTAAAATTTCCTTTGGTTTTAACTTCTCAGCACTATTAGAAACCTTTACAATTTCTTTCATATTTCCACCTTCGAATAATTTTTTATCACAATAAATTATAACCTCGTCCTCACGAATATTTTGTCAAACGGGGATGTAAAAGAATAGGACTTTTTAGGAGATAAAGAGAGTTAGTAATAAAAAAGCCAAAAAAGGCAAAAATACAACCGAAGGTGGTAATATTATGAAAAAATTTTTTAAATTTTCGGTTTGTATTGTTGCGATTTTTTCGGTTTTTGTGACGAGTGTTTTCGCACTTTCGAAAATCGGCTCACGCGGAGAAGAAGTGCGAGAAATTCAAACCGCTTTAAAAAACAAGGGTTATTTTAACAGCAGTATTGACGGAATTTACGGCACCATTACCAAAAAAGCAGTCGAGCGCTTTCAGCAGGATTACGGTCTTACGGTTGACGGTATAGCAGGTAAAAACACCTTAAAAGCACTCGGTATAGAAGACGGCGACAACAACTATTACGGCGGTTATTCTTCAGCTGATTACGACCTTTTAGCGCGCATAATTTCCGCCGAAGCACGCGGTGAGCCATACCTGGGACAGGTGGCTGTAGGAGCCGTAGTTTTAAACCGAATTGAGCACCCGTCATTTCCCGATACCTTGTCGGGTGTGGTATACCAAAAAGGCGCCTTTTCATGTCTCGATGACGGGCAGTTTTACGAGGCGGTTGCCGACAGCAGTTATTCCGCCGCGCGTGACGCTATAAACGGCGTTGACCCATCGGGCGGAGCGATTTATTACTACAACCCCATAACCGCCACAAACAAGTGGATACAAAGCCGTCCGCTTATTACTACAATTGGAAAACACAGATTTTGCGAATAACGAATAAAAACCTCCTTCTCGTTAATTTTATTTTAGTGACAAATAAAAATAGTTATTCTTGACTTTATCGTCAAATAATTATATAATAGATTTTATTGTAGGCAAGTCACAGGTAAAATAATGAAAAGGTGGTTTTTTTAAATGGCAAAAACTATTAAAGTTACCGAAGACGGATTATCAAAACTTAAAAACGAGTTAGAAAATCTTAAAACCCAAGGCAGAGCAGATATTGCAGAAAAAATTAAAATTGCGCGTGGCTACGGCGACCTTTCGGAAAACAGCGAATACGACGAAGCCAAAAACGAGCAAGCAAAGATTGAAGCAAGAATTGCTGAAATCGAAGTAATGCTCAAGAACGTTGAAATAATAGAGGATGTTACAGGCGATTCACAGACCGTTGTTATCGGTGTAAAGGTAAAAGCACTTGATATGGAATTTGATGAAGAATGTGAATACCTCGTGGTAGGCTCAACCGAAGCAGACCCCATGCAAGGCAAGATTTCTGACGAATCTCCCCTCGGCAAAGCGCTCCTCGGCAAAAAAATCGGCGACGAGGTTATTGTTGATGCCCCTGCAGGCGAACTCAAGTTCAAAATTTTAGAAATCGGCTGATTTTCGACACTAATTAGGAAGTGACAATATGGAACAGAATAACCAAAAGAAAAACAATCAAGCGCCCGAACAGGATTTTAACGAAATCGTAAAAATCCGCCGTGAAAAGCTTGCTGCTTTGAAAGAATCGGGTAATGACCCATTTGTTATCACAAAGTTTGATTTCGATAACGATTCGGCTAACATTAAGGCAAACTTCGACGAGCTTGAAAACAAAACCGTTAAAATCGCAGGCAGAATTGTTGCCCGTCGTATTATGGGTAAAGCAAGCTTCGTAGGTCTTTCGGATTCTACAGGTAAGATTCAGCTTTATGTCCGCCGTGACGATGTCGGCGAGGATGTTTATGCAAGCTTTAAAAAATGGGATATAGGCGATATTGTAGGCGTTGAGGGCTTTGTTTTCAAAACCCAAACAGGTGAAATTTCGGTTCACGCCCAGTCTATTAAACTTCTTTCAAAATCATTACTTCCCTTACCCGAAAAATTCCACGGTCTTACTAATAACGACCTTCGTTTCCGCCAAAGATATGTTGACCTTATTATGAACGAAAATGTTAAGCGCAACTTTATTGTTCGCTCACAGTTCATAAAATATATGCGCAAATATCTTGATGATATGAATTACATCGAGGTTGAAACTCCCGTACTTAATACAATTGTTGGCGGTGCTGCTGCCCGTCCGTTTATTACACACCATAATACATTAGGTATTCCTATGTATATGAGAATAGCTACCGAGCTTCCATTAAAACGTCTTATTGTTGGCGGTATGGACCGTGTTTATGAAATTGGTAGAATTTTCCGTAATGAAGGTATGGACCCTAAGCACAATCCCGAATTTACAACCGTTGAACTTTATCAAGCTTATGCTGATTTCCATGATATGATGGATATTGCCGAGGGTATAATCTCGGGCGCCGCAAAAGAAATTCACGGCACCTACGAAGTTGAATGGATGGGTGAAAAGATTGACTTGACACCCGGCTGGCGCAGACTTACTATGGTTGACGCTGTTAAAGAATATGCTGGCATCGACTTCGGCGCTATTACCGATGACGAAGAGGCTGTAAAGGCTGCTGAAGCTATCGGTGTTGAACTTGCCGAAACTGCTGACAGAACCTGGGGCAATGCGCTCTACGCTTGCTTCGACCAACGCGTTGAAGAAAAACTCATTCAGCCGACATTTATCACAATGTATCCTGTTGAGGTTTCTCCGCTTACAAAGGCTTCTCCCGAAGACCCCCGTCTTACCGAGCGTTTTGAGTTGTTTGTTTGCCACAGCGAGCTTGCAAACGCTTATTCCGAACTTAACGACCCCATCGTTCAGCGTGAACGCTTTGAGAAGCAGTTAGAGCTTCGCGAACGCGGTGACGACGAGGCAGAAATGCTCGACGAAGATTTTCTCACCGCTATGGAATACGGTATGCCCCCCACAGGCGGTATGGGTATAGGTGTTGATAGAGCAGTAATGCTCCTCACAAACTCCGACACTATAAGAGAAGTAATCCTCTTCCCCACGATGAAACCGTTAGATTAACAAATAATATTTATGTCCTGCCTTTTGCGGCAGGACTTTTTTCTCCTCTTCATATGTTCACTTTTATCAAAATTATCGTTTTTCGATAATTTAATTATTGACAAACGATAATTTTCGTGTTATTATGATGTCATAATATCGTTTTGGAGGTAAATTTTATGTGGAACAGAAAAAGGTCGGTAACATTATCGGTTATCGTTTGTTTTATCTTTGTGGCAATCCTTACGGCAGGGTTATTTTTAGGTCCGTGGGCGGTAACAAAGTGGTTTGTCGCTTACCGCGGTTGGAGTGTGGAACTTCCGGCAATCAAAGCAATTCTAAGCATTTTTTGTGCTTGCTATTATCCGTGTAGTGTATTTGCATATCTAACTCTTTACAGCCTTTTAAAACTCCTTTTCAACATTAAAAAAGACCAAATATTTATCACTCAAAATGTCAAATATCTTCGCCGTATTTCGTGGTGCTGTTTTGCAGTGGCTGTTATAACCCTTGTTGGCGGTGTCTTTTACATACCGTTTTGCTGTATATCGGTTGCCGCAGCGTTTGTCGGACTTATGCTTCGCGTAGTTAAAAATGTTATGCAAAATGCCATCGAAATCAAGGCAGAAAACGAACTTACAATTTAAAGTGAGGGATAATTATGATTGAAATAGATTTAGATGTTTTATTAGCAATGCGTAAAATGACATCTCTTGAACTCGCAGAAAAGATAGGTATTACTCAAGCAAATCTTTCCATACTCAAAACAGGCAAAGCAAAAGCAATACGCTTTTCAACACTTGAGGCTATATGCAAAACACTTGACTGTCAACCAGGGGATATAATCAAATACACCGATAAGGGGTGAAGATAATGGAAACAAACCAAAATAGCGCAAGTATAAATGTTGTACCTTATCAGCCTAAACCACTTTTTGAACTTACCAAGGGCGATACCGCCTTTTCGGTATGCGCAGTTATAGTCTGCGTATTCACTTCCATTTTCGGTATCTTCGGCGGCTTTGCTCTCGGTTATTTATTATCCGTTGTCTTGATGACCGCGATGTTTATAATCTACTTCGCGAAAAACAGCAAACCACGGGTTTTACCGATTATATGCGGACTGTTATCAGTAAGCAATAGCGCTGTTTTTATACGCACTACTAACAGCAGTGTCAGATCTTTTGGCTTTGTTATGAGCCTTTTGTTAGCACTCGTATGCTTTGACGGTTTACTAAACGGCTCTGCTAAAGGCAACCGAAAAACAGTCGGCATATTTTACTCTGCTACCTCCACTATGGGTAATATTGCAGTTGCGATAAAGTCTCTTTTTTCTAACAGTGACAGCAACAAAAAAGCCGTAGGCAAAGCGCTCGTAGGTCTTATTTGCGCAATTCCTGTGCTAATTATTGTAATCCCGTTGCTTATATCCTCCGATGATGCGTTTCGCGGTATGATGAGCAATCTTTTCAGCAATACATTTTCTACGATAATTAAGGCAATTTTCGGGATTTTGCTTTCCCTTTTTGTCATTTCATACGGTTTTTCACTCAAAGCAAGCCGCGTTTCCAAAATAGGAAAAGGCAAATTCAAAGGTATTGAAAATGTATATATAATCTCCTTTTTATCGGCAATAGCTGTGTGTTATCTACTTTATCTATTTTCACAGCTTGCATACTTTTTCAGCGCTTTCAAGGGCTTCTTGCCCGACGGCGAAATAACCTATGCGCAGTATGCCCGCAAAGGCTTTTTTGAGATGTGCGTTATAGCCGTCATAAACCTTGTTGTCGTGTTTACCGCTTTGCTCATTTCCAAAAAACAAAAGGGCAAAATGTGTCACGGCATAAAAACAATCGCAACATTTATAGCGGTGTTTACCCTGATTATCAACTCGACCGCAATCTCAAAAATGGTGCTTTATATTGACGCCTACGGTATGACCGTGCTTCGCCTTACAACAAGCGCCTTTATGCTCTTTTTAGGTGTGGTTTTCATAAGCGTAATTTTGCGGATTTATATTAAAAAAATCAATATTATTAAAACCGCTCTGATTACAGCAGGCTGTATAGTGTTAATCCTTGGCACCGCCAATGTAAACGCCGTTTGCGCAAAGTATAATTATGAAAGCTATACAAACGGAAGACTTAACACAATCGATATAGATGCGCTTTACAATCTGGGTGACGAGGGTATACCTTACATAATAATGCTTGCAGAAAACGAGGATATAACCACCTTCAGAAAAGCGCAAGAATATCTTGCTCAAGCGTATTTGTATGATTATTTTGATAATATGCGAAATAATCAAAGCTTTACAGCAGAAGACTTAAAGCAAAACCAAAAAAATAAAGGCTTTGAGCATTTCAGTATGCCCAAAGCCAAAGCCTATAATGAGCTTTATAAATACATTGAAAAACATCCCGAATTCAGTTCAGTTTGTCAAATTGGTTTTGAAAATACAGAGCACGAGTATTTTTAGCAGTTATAATTTTGCTTGAAAAATACATTTAAGTATACTATAATGATTATTGTAATGAAAAATTGGAGTTTCCCTCTACAAAGGACGATTATATATGACACGGGATTATGAAAACAACAATATCCAAACTATAAATCTTAATGCGGGCGAAATACTTCTCTGGCAAGGAAAGCCTAAAAAATCCGCATTTATTTTTACCAAATCAGTAACGCTCCTTCCTATTGCAATAGTTTGGTTGCTTTTCGACTCAGAAATTATTATATCCAGTATCTCTGAGGGTGAATTTTTATACTTTATTTTACCTTTTTTCGCACTTCATTTAATGCCTGTTTGGATTTGGCTGGCTAATTTGATTTCTGCAAAACGCCGTTGGAAGAACACCACATATTACATAACAAATCATAGAATTATCATTCAAGGTGGTTTTTTCGCTGTTAATGAGTCCTCTGTTTTTTATAAAGAAATCCGCAATGTAGATCTCAGGATTGGATTTTTCAACAAACTCTTTCACAGCGGTAACATCTGCTTTGACACCACAGCCGAATCAGGCAGTACGTTTGAGCATTTAGAAAATGCAAATGATGTTTACAACCGCATACAACCAATAGTTTACGATATGCAAAGAGATACAGAATACCCAAATTCTTTGCGACCTATATAAAATTTTCAAAGTCAAACCGAAAACTTAAGATTGCACAAACAAAAGGGACGGCAAGCCGTCCCTTTTGTTATATATTTATCAACTAATATCAAGTCCGTCGGGAACGAAACGATCACCACCGACGCCGTAGCAGTTATCATAGGTGACATTTCTCGACGGAGTTCCTATAGAAAAAGTTAAAAATCTTTTTAAAAGATTTGCCGATTCTATTTCACAAATAAGGTTGTAATTGCTCATAAAAACTCCACCTTTCAAGTGGAATTTTCAACACATCGCACATTTTAAGTCAATTATATTTTTAAGAATTTGAGATTTCTTTTTCTATTACCAAAAGCCTGTTATACTTCGCTGTTCTATCGCTTCGGCAAGGTGCACCCGTCTTAATCTGCCCTGCATTCAGCGCTACCGCCAAATCGGCTATTGTGGTATCCTCGCTCTCGCCCGAACGGTGCGAAATTACCGCCTTATAGCCGTTTTGCTGTGCTAATCGCACAACATCA
>JAZNLE010000112.1:0-20840 GCA_045578885.1 Acutalibacteraceae bacterium
TACAGGTGGGTTCGTTTGCGGTTTTCGAAGAATTGTTTAAATGGAGCTATTGGCCGTCTTATTTGATTTCGCTGATACTTTCTATTTTGTGGAATTTCACCCTTAACCGCCGTTACACCTTTAAGTCGGCGGCGAATGTACCGATTGCTATGGCAAAGGTTTTTGGCTTTTATCTTGTATTCACACCCGTTTCAACCTGGCTTGGCCATATCGCTACAATGACAGGTACCCACGATTATATCGTTTTAGCGGTCACTATGATTTCAAACTTTGTGCTGGAATTTTTATTCTGCAAGTTTGTGGTGTATAGAAATCAAGAAAATACGAGAAACTGATTTTTTGAAGAATAAAACCCACGGAATTTTCCGTGGGTTTTACATTGGAATATAACGCCTTTTGGGTGCAATAATATCCTTGGTGATATTATGAATAAGTCCTTGTGGGAGGAAGTAAGTCTTCCGCGTTTTCAAAAGCTTCAAAAAGATATTTCGACCGATGTTTTAATAATCGGAGGTGGAATTGCAGGAATTTTGACCGCCTACTTTTTGCAAAAGGCTGGGGTGGAGTATGTCCTCGTTGAGCAAAACCGAATTTGTTCGGGGGTTACGGCTAAAACAACTGCCAAAATCACTTTACAGCACTCGCTCAACTACCAAAAAATTCTGTCCCTTGGCGGATTGTCTGTCGCACAGGGTTATTATCTTAGCAATAAAAAGGCGCTTGAAACTTATTTTGAAATTTGCAAAGATATTGACTGTGATTTTGAAACAAAGGACAATTTTGTTTATTCGTTCCACAAGGGAAAACTCGAAAAGGAACTGCGCGCTTTGGAGCAAATCGGCTGTGAGGCTTCGTATATAGAGGATTTGCCGTTGCCGTTTAAAACTGCGGGAGCGGTGACTGTTAAAAATCATGCGCAGTTTCATCCGCTTAAATTTTTGGCGGCGATTTCAAAGGAGCTTAACATTTACGAGCAGACAAAGGTGCGCGAAATGATAGGTAATACCGCTGTTTGTGAAAACGGCAAAATCAAAGCCAAAAGGGTTGTCGTGGCAACCCATTTCCCCTTTATAAACAAGCACGGCGGATATTTTTTAAAGCTTTATCAGTACCGCTCTTATGTCTTGGTGCTAAAAAACGCGCAGAAAGTCGACGGTATGTATGTTGACGGTGACGACAAGGGGCTGTCTTTTCGCAATTTTGGGGATTTGCTCTTGCTCGGCGGTGGCGGACACCGAACGGGCAAGCAGGGGGGAAGTTATAATGAAATTCGAAAAATTGCAAGGCTTTATTACCCGAATGCAAGAGAGGTTTTTGCGTGGGCGACACAGGACTGCATAAGTCTTGACAAGAGGGCGTATATTGGTGAATACAGCAATTCGGCAAACAAAATGTATGTCGCAAGCGGTTTTAACAAGTGGGGAATGACGGGTGCTATGTGTTCGGCGCTAATCTTGAGCGATATGATGGCAGGTAAGAAAAATGAATTTTTGGAGATTTACAACCCTTCGCGCAGTATTTTGACACCGCAGTTGTTTGTGAACGGTTTCGAAAGCGCGGTAAATCTTGCAACGCCTACAGTCAGACGCTGTCCGCACCTTGGCTGTGCGCTTAAATGGAACAAACAGGAGCACAGCTGGGATTGTTCTTGCCACGGATCGCGGTTTGGGGACGACGGAAAGCTTCTTAACGGCCCCGCGACTGATGGGATTGAAATTTAATTCGGAATGCGGAATGCGTAATGCGGAATTAAAAAAGTCATTGCGAGGAGTGAAACGACGAAGCAATCTTGTGAATTTTAATGAGATTGCCACGCTCCGCTCGCAATGACTTGATTTATATATTATGCCTAAAAGCAAAAAACACTTGACAAATACCCCTTGTTCGTGGGATAATAATAACATATTATGGGCAGTTTATATGCTGTGTTAATTTTGAATATTTCGTTTTGGTGATATAAATGCGAGTAATTACAGGTATTGCCCGTGGTAAGAATTTGAAAACGCTTGACGGCAACGATGTCCGTCCGACCTCTCAAAAGGTCAAGGAAGCGGTTTTCAGTGCGATACAGTTTGATATCGAGGGCAGGCGAGTGCTCGACTTGTTTGCAGGCTCGGGGCAGCTTGGTATCGAGGCTTTAAGCCGCGGCGCTCGAAGTACCGTTTTCGTTGATAATAGCGCGGCTTCGATAAAGATTATAAAGCAAAATATCGAAAGCACAGGGTTTGAAAATTTATCAAAGGTCTATATGTCGGACTATTCGTCCTTTACGGCTATGAGCCGTGACATTTTTGATATCGTTTTTCTTGACCCCCCTTACAAACAAGGTCTTTTGGTGCCTGCTTTAAAATCGGTTTTACCGCTTATGAGCGACTTTGGTATTATAGTTTGCGAATATCCGCCCGAGGTTGAAATTCCTGAGAGTATCGGTGGTTTCCAAATTGCTAAAACCTATCGCTACGGTAAAATAAATGTTTCAGTTTACAGAAAAGGGGCAGACGATAAATGAAAAACAGTATAGCAATTTGCCCCGGTAGCTTCGACCCCATTACATACGGACATCTTGATATTATTTGCCGCGCGGCAAATATGTTTGACAAGGTGATTGTTGTTGTGGCTCACAACAAGAAAAAGGTCTCAAGCTTTACCCCCTTAGAACGCGTCGAAATGATAAAGAAATGTATTCCGAATCTTTCGAATGTAGAAGTAGAAACTTTCGACGGTCTTTTGGCGGAATATGCTGCCGAAAAGGGTGCTAAAGCGATTATTAAAGGACTTCGTGCCATGTCGGATTTCGAGTATGAATTCCAGATGGCATTAACAAATAAGAAGTTGAATCCTGAGGTTGAAACCCTGTTTTTGACCACTTCGGCTGATAATATGTACCTAAGCTCGAGCATGGTCAAGCAGATTGCTTCGATGGGCGGAGATATTTCTTCTTTTGTGCCTGAAGTTATCAAGCAGGATATTCTTGACAGGATAAATTTTAAAAAATAACCCTTTAGGGTTTTTGGAGGAAATGAAAATGACACTTGACGAATTATTAGAACAGTTTGACGAGGCTCTCGACAGCGGTATCAAAATCCCCGGTAGCAAAAAGACTGTTGTTGACATTGAGAAACTCCGTGTTGTTGTTGACGAAATCCGTCTCAACATCCCTGCTGAAATCAAACAGGCAAAGGGCATCGTTGCAGACCGCGCCGATATCATCACCAACGCTAAGCGCGAGGCTGACGCTATTATCCGCAACGCTGAAGAAAAGGCAAAGGCAATGGTAGCTCAGGAAGAAATCGTAAAGCTTTCTCAGGCAAAGGCTGCTGAAATTATCGCTGCAGCTCAGGGTAAGAGCCGCGAAATGCGCAAAGCCGCTCAGGATTTTGTGGACGATATTATGCGCCGCGCAGACGAAGGTCTCACTGCTAACCTCGGCGAAGTTCGCAAGACCCGCGCCGCTTTAAAACAGCAGATTCCGACCTCTTCTAACTAATATTTAAAAACATAATACTAAATGCTTTGACGAAGACTGCGGTTATCACGAAAATCTCTTAGCGAGCAAGGGGTGGTGTAAGCCTTGCAGGTTTTGAAAACCGATATCACTTCTGAGCAGAGGGCTGAAAAAAGTAGGCTTTTCCGTTTGTTTCGCGTTACAGAAACCGCAAATGTTTGTTTGTCGTAATAGGTGGTTAAAAGCAAAAGTCCTTTGTCCTATTATGGATAAAGGACTTTTTATTTTGGTCAAATAATAAATATCGGTTGTGTCATTGCGAGGAACATTGTTCCGAAGCAATCTCAAAAATGCAACAAGATTGCCACGCTACGCTCGCAATGACTTAAAAAACAACCTTTTATTGAAAGGAGCAAGGAAATGTATAAAAACATTTCACCCAATCTCAATTTTGTGGAAGAAGAAAAGAAAATCAAGCAATTTTGGGATGATAACAAAATTTTTGAAAAAAGTATAGAAGAGCGTAAAGGCGATGCGCCCTATGTTTTCTATGACGGCCCTCCTACCGCTAACGGTAAGCCACACATTGGCCACGTGCTTACACGCGTTATTAAGGATATGATTCCGCGTTACCGCACAATGAAGGGTTATATGGTGCCTCGTAAAGCGGGCTGGGACACCCACGGCTTGCCTGTTGAACTCGAGGTTGAAAAGCTTTTAGGTCTTGATGGCAAGGAGCAGATCGAGGAATACGGACTTGATCCTTTTATCGACCATTGTAAAGAAAGCGTTTGGAAGTACAAAGGAATGTGGGAAGATTTTTCCAAGACTGTTGGCTTCTGGGCAGATATGGATGATCCTTATGTCACCTATCATAACGACTTTATCGAGTCGGAATGGTGGGCATTAAAGCAAATTTACGATAAGGGCCTTTTGTATAAGGGCTTTAAAATCGTGCCCTATTGTCCCCGTTGCGGAACACCGCTTTCTTCTCACGAAGTAGCGCAAGGCTATAAGAATGTTAAAGAACGTTCGGCTGTTGTTCGTTTTAAGGTTGTCGGCGAAGATGCTTATTTCTTGGCTTGGACAACTACACCTTGGACACTCCCGTCCAATGTTGCACTTTGCGTTAACCCGGGCGATACCTACTGCAAGGTAAAAGCCGCTGACGGCTATACCTATTATATGGCAAAAGAGCTTCTTGATAAGGTTCTCGGCAAGCTTGCAACCGAGGAAACCCCTGCTTATGAAATTTTAGAGGAATATGTAGGCCAAGACCTCGAATACAAAGAATACGAGCCGCTTTTCGATTTTGTAAAGCCCGTTTGTGAAAAGCAGAAGAAAAAGGCTCACTTTATCACCTGTGACGCCTATGTTACAATGAGCGACGGTACAGGTATTGTTCATATTGCTCCCGCCTTTGGTGAAGACGACTCTAAGGTTGGCAGAAAGTATGACTTGCCTTTCGTTCAGTTCGTAAACGGCAAGGGTGAAATGACCGAAGATACACCTTACGCGGGCAAATTCGTTAAGGATGCAGACCCGATAGTGCTCACCGATTTGGATAAAGCAGGTCTTCTCTTTGACGCTCCTAAGTTTGAACACGATTATCCGTTTTGCTGGCGTTGTGACACACCCCTTATTTACTATGCGCGTGAGTCTTGGTTTATCAAGATGACCGCTGTTAAGGATGACCTTATCCGCAATAACAACACTATCAACTGGATACCTGAAAGTATTGGTAAAGGCAGATTCGGTGACTGGCTCGAGAATGTTCAGGACTGGGGTATTTCGCGTAACAGATATTGGGGCACACCGCTTAATATCTGGACCTGCGAATGCGGTCACCACCACGCTATCGGCAGTATCGAAGAATTAAAGAGTATGTCGGATAACTGCCCTGACGATATCGAACTTCACCGTCCTTATATTGACGCTGTTACAATCAAGTGTCAAGAATGCGGAAAAGAAATGCACCGCGTACCCGAGGTTATCGACTGTTGGTTTGACTCGGGCGCAATGCCTTTTGCACAGCATCACTATCCCTTTGAAAACAAGGATTTATTTGAGGCTCAGTTCCCTGCAGACTTCATTTCCGAAGCGGTTGACCAGACACGTGGTTGGTTCTATTCACTTCTTGCAATTTCAACCCTTATTTTCAACAAGGCTCCTTATAAAAATGTTATCGTTTTAGGTCACGTTCAGGACGAAAACGGTCAGAAGATGAGTAAATCAAAGGGCAACGCGGTTGACCCGTTTGATGCGCTCGAAAGCTACGGCGCAGATGCTATTCGTTGGTATTTCTACACCAACTCGGCTCCCTGGCTCCCCAACCGTTTCCACGGAAAAGCCGTAACCGAAGGTCAGCGCAAGTTTATGGGCACACTCTGGAACACCTACGCGTTCTATGTGCTTTATGCTAATATTGATAAGTTCGACCCGACCAAGTATAATATCAACGATTACGAATTAACCGTTATGGATAAATGGCTTTTATCCAAGCTTAATTCGATGGTTAAGACGGTTGATAATAATTTGGCTAACTACCGTATTCCCGAAGCCGCACGTGCATTGCAGGAATTTGTTGACGAAATGAGTAACTGGTATGTTCGCCGCGGCCGTGAGCGTTACTGGGTACAGGGTATGACCGACGATAAGATTGCGGCATATTTAACCCTTTACCACGCGCTTGTAATAACCGCTAAGACCGCCGCTCCGATGATTCCGTTTATGGCGGAAAATATCTATCAGAACCTTGTTATGAGTGTGAATAAATCCGCTCCCGAGAGTATTCACCTTTGCAACTTCCCTGAAGTTGAGGAAGACCGCATCGACAAGAACCTCGAAGACCAGATGGAAAAGGTACTCGATATCGTTGTACTCGGTCGTGCCGCTCGTAACGGTTCCAGTCGTAAAAACCGTCAGCCGCTTAACACTATGTATGTTAAACTCGACGGTGAGGTTGAGGAAAGCTATACCGATATTATCAAGGAAGAGCTTAACATTAAGAATGTTGATTTCACAGGCGAGGTTGACAACTTTGTTACCTACACCTTTAAGCCGCAGCTTAAGACCTTAGGTCCGAAGTACGGCAAGCAGTTGGGCGAAATCCGTACCGCTTTGGCAGAAATTGACGGCAATGCCGCTAAGAAACAGCTTGACGAGAGCGGAAAGCTGACACTTGCTTTGTCTTCGGGTGAAATTGAGCTCGAAACCGAAGATTTGCTTATCGATGCCGCACAGAAAGAAGGCTTCTTCACCGTAAGCGACAAGGGTATTACCGTTGCGCTTGATACTGTTCTTACCGAAGAACTCATTGAAGAAGGTTTTGTACGCGAGCTTATAAGCAAGATTCAGACAATGCGTAAGGAAGCAGACTTTAATGTTACAGATCATATTGAAATCACCCTTTCGGGCAGTGATGTGGTTTGTGATATCGCCGCTCGAAAGACTGCAGATATCGCAGGCGATACCTTGGCTGATTCCTTGACAGTTGGCGAGCCTTTAGGCTTTACAAAGGAATGGGATATCAACGACCAAAAGGTTACTATCGGTGTAAAAAAGGTTTAAAATTTTAAAAGAGGTGCGTAATATGCAGATATATGAATCAGGCGAAATGTACCTTGAAACTATTTTATTGCTTTCCAAAAAAATGCAGTATGTCCGCTCGCTTGATATCGCGACTGATTTGGGTTTTTCGAAGCCTAGCGTTTCGCGCGCGGTGGGACTGCTCAAAAAAGCTGAGCTTATAAATGTCGATTTGAAGGGTTATATAACCTTGACAGAAGAAGGCACAAAGATTGCCGAGCGTATGTATGAACGGCACACAGTTTTGTCAAGCTTTCTTGAAAAATTGGGTGTCGACAAAGACACCGCTTCAAAAGATGCCTGCAAAATCGAGCATCATATAAGCGCAGAAAGCTTTGATGCAATAAAAAAGTTTAGTGAAAAGATGTAAAAACAGACGGGTGGAATTTTCCATCCGTCTGTTTTCGTAAAAAGGTGAAAGCAGAGATAAAATTTACCGCTTTGTCGCTCGTGCCGCGACGGGCACTTCCTTTCTTTTGTGGGCGAAAAGAAAGGAAGCAAAGATTCGCCTTGAGGGGAATTTCGATTTCCCCTTAGGTGACGGTTGCATCACTCATAAAACCGCCGCCAAAACGTGAAAACTGCGTTTTCAATTTGGCGGCAAGCAACATATTTTTAAAAATAAATCTCGTCACCTACAACCCCTCGACAAAGGGCTTCGCCCTTGACCCTTGAAAAATCTTTCATTCGTTTAAATGATTTTCAAAACATTTCTAAAGTTTTGTGATAAAATGTTTTTGTGACCTTTGGTTAGCTACCACACGAAACTTCGATTGTCGCCGAACAACCCAAAAAGAAGATGTCGATTTGACATCTTCTTTTTGAATATTTATTATAAATGCAAATTGATATTTTGTAGGGTGCGACCTCTGTATCGTACCGCCGTTTTTGATATATCTAAGCGGAATGACACGCAGGTCATTCCCTACAATATGAAGTTGAATTTTATAAATAATTCCGAATTCCGCATTACGCATTCCGAATTATTTCGCAATCCGTATAATAATGCTTTAAAATTTCTTCATAGGTTTTGCCTTGCTTTGCCATATAGTTTGCGCCGTTTTGGCTCATTCCAACGCCGTGGCCATAGCCATAGACCGTAAAGGTGAAAGTGTTGTCTTCGAAATTCACTTCAAAATTAGAGGATTTTAAATTAAAAAGCTCTCTGATTTCGCTTCCCTTAAATTCGGTGTCACCCACTTTCACGGTTGTCACCGTTCCCGAAGCAGTGCGACTAAAATCTGTGAAGCAGTCGGCAAGATTTTCTGGCAATGTGCACTTGCTTGCAAGGGCGGTTTTAAAATCTTCGGAAGTTACAGCCAAGGTAGAAATATAATTTTCTGCTTGTTTATCACCCTCGCTTGCGACCGCTTGCAGATAGGGGTAGTCCTTTCCCCAGACATTTTTTGCGCTCTCTGTCATGCCTGCCGACAGCGAGTGGTAGACCGAGAGTATAATTTCGCCGCCGAATGTAAGGGTTTGGGTTCTGACTTCGTTTATTGCTTTTTTGATTTTTTCGGTATATTCGTCCGCTTTATCGCCCCATTTTTTGCGCGTAGCGGCGGTATTGATGTAGCATTGGTCGGTGGTGTAGTCGTCGGTTATGTCATATTCTTTATCTGCGTTTTCCTTTTGGCGCCATTTTAAAAAGGTGTAAGAGCATATTGCTTGCGCTTTCAAAGCCTCTTCTTCATAAAGGGCAGGCATCTCGCCCGCTACTACGCCGAAAATATAGTCTTCGGCGGACATTTCCTCCACCTTTCCTGTCTCGGTTATAAGCACCTTAAAGGTTTCACTTTTTGCGGGCGTGGTTTGAGTCTCGGCGATTGTGGGCAGAGACTCTAAAGTTGGCACATCGTCATTTATGACTGAGAGTGGAAGTAAAAGCAATACGGCGAGAACGAGACCTGCGAGAAAAAATAATTTTTTCATAAAAACCCTTCTTTTTTTACATTGATATTGACATTTTAAAAATCGCATTATAATATTAAATATATGGCAAAAAAGTATTTTTAATGTATTTTGGAGAGAATATAATGAATTTTAAAAAAATTATGTTGTTTTTTTATATCGGACTGCCTGTATGTACGGCGCTCCGCGTTTTACAGATAATAAAGACGGTTGAATACGAAAACGGCTTTTTCGTAAGTGAACAGAGGGTTTTTGGAATTGCGCTGACAGTAGTTACCTCGCTCGTTTGTGCGGTTGTGGCGTTTTGTGGCAACAAGGCGTATAAGTGCCCCGAAAAATTGCCTAAAAACAATGCTTTGTTATCGGTATTCTCGCTTTTGACTGCGATATCGCTTTTTGCCGAAGCCTTTTATCAGGCTTTTCCCATTACGGTAGCGCCTTGGCAGATGGGTGTTATAAGACTTGTGACCGTTGCGGCGGCATTTTTCTTTGCGGCACTTTCGCTTAATGGTTTTTTTGGACTCAGAATATCACCGATGGTTCATATCATACCGATAATCTATGTCGTAATAAAAACAATTTTCACCTTTATAAGTGTTTCTTCGCTCGCGCTTATAAGCGATAATATTTTGTTGATGGCAGGTTATTGCCTATTGATGCTTTTCTTTATAAATTACGGAAAGCTCTATAATAGTGTTGCCGACGGGCGTAATTTCTGCAAGATTTCATCGACAGGTCTTATGGCTTCGCTCGTTTGCGTTTCGCAGTCGGCGGCGTATTTTATTGTTAATATAATTTCAGCGCAAAAGTATCTCCATTCGGATACAAATATAAACTTCACACTCTTCTTTATGGGTGTTTTCGTGCTTTTGTTTGTACTGTCATATTTCCGTGAAACTGAAAATTAAAAAGAGTGCACCAAAAATCTGATACACTCTTTTAAAGTAAAATATAAATAAGGGCGAATAATAACCGTTTGTCTGCTTTTTCGCTTAAAAGCAAAAGCAAAACTCCGAGGATAAGCGTAAGGTCGCCGTCTTTTTTGAGGTTGTCGATAAAGGGAAGTGATAGTCCGCCGAAAAAGGAATTTTCATTTTCGGTTTTTGGTTTTTCGGGCGGTTTTTGAGGCTCGGGCTCGGGTTTTGGCGGTTTATTGGTGCTTCGCGAGTTCATTTCGCGCATACGGTTAATGGCATCGCGCTGTCGTTCGGAAAAATTTTGATTGTTCATAGCAATCTACCTAAAATTCCGCTTTCTTTTAGAGCGGGTAATAAATCGAGAAGCCGCAGAATTTTGATAGCGGTGTCGACCTTTTCGCGTTTTGGCTCGCTCAGGTGCGGTTTTAAGGCGGCGAGCAGATTTGTTCGCGCATCGTCGTTTTTTTGATTAAGCTTAGACACTATTGACATAATATTCATAAGCTCTTGGCCGTCGGGTATCCCGAAAACCGAAGATTCTTCTTCTTGCGGTTTGTCGTTTTGCGAAAGTATGCTTTCCGCCATTTCTTTGACACGGTTCATACTCTCGGGGTCGTTTAGTATTTGGGCTAACTTTTGGTTCAGGTCATCCATTTTTGCCTCCGAACATTTTTAAAAGCATTTGTGCTTGCGGACTTTTAAGCACCTTTTCGAGCTGTTCCTTATCGCTCAAAATGTTATTCAGTTTTTCCTTATCCTTGTCGGAAAGACTGTTTACAAGATTTGTTGCATCACCCGATGCAGCTGCTTTTTCGAGCGTTTCGCGGTCAATTTTACCACCGCTCGATTTTACCATATTTTCAAAAACAGAATTTTCATTATTCATATAAATTCCCCCTGTAATATATTTATGCTCTCAATTAAAGTTTAGAATTAAAGGTGAAAACTTTGAGAATTGTTGTTATTTCCGATTCGCATAAGCGAAGTGATATTGTCGAGAAAATACTCTATTCGCAACCAGAGGCGAGTGAGGTGTTTTTCCTTGGTGACCATGCGGACGATGTAGAAGATTTGCAGTATATTTTCCCTAACAAGCGGTTTCATATTTTAAGCGGAAACTGTGATTATTTTTCGGCATTTCCCTCAACTGCTGTGGCAACTGTTAGCGGTGTGAAGATTTTTTACACCCACGGGCATACCCTTTCTGTAAAATACGGAACCGAGCGACTGCTCGAGAGCGCCAAGCAAAACGATTGTCAAATAGCGCTCTACGGACACACGCACATATCTAAAATATTATATGAAGACGGCATTTATGTTGTGAATCCGGGGTCTTGTTCAAAAGGTCGCGATTTTCACGAGTCTTATGCCGTTATTGATATCGAACAAAACGGAATTATGCCGATTATTGTTAATTTATAAGGAGAAAAGATGGATAAAGTTTTACTTCATTGTTGCTGTGCGCCCTGCTCGCTTTCTTGTATCGAGCCGTTGCAAAACGAGGGTGTTTCGCTTTCGCTTTTTTGGTACAACCCGAATATTCACCCTTTTAAAGAGTATGAAGCGCGTCGCGACTGCCTTGTAGACTATGCCAAAGAAATAGGGCTTCCGCTTTTGGTAAAAGAAAATTACGGACTTCGCGAATTTGTTCGCAATGTTGCGGATAATATAGATGGGCGGTGTGTTTACTGCTACGAGCACCGCTTAGAAGAAACGGCAAAATTCGCTTGGGAAAACGGCTTTGAGTATTTTACAACAACTCTTCTTGCAAGCCTTTATCAAGACCACGATGCTATAAAGGCGGCAGGGGAGCAGTTCGCCGAAAAATACGGCGTTAAGTTTTTATACCGCGATTTCAGACCTAATTTCCGCGAGGGTAACGCGCTTGCGCGTGAAAAAGGCTTTTATATGCAAAAGTACTGCGGTTGTGTTTTTTCGGAAGAAGACCGCTATAAAAAGCAGATTGACCGCGATAAGTTAAAATTCGAGGTGAAATGATGGAAAAGATTTATGATGTAATAATTCTCGGCGGCGGGCCCGCGGGCTATACGGCAGCGCTCTATACGGCAAGGGCAGGGCTTGTTACCTTGGTTATCGAAAAAATGTCGGCAGGCGGACAGATGACACTTACGGGGGATATTGATAATTATCCAGGCTTTCCCGAGGGTGTTGACGGCTTTACCCTTGGTATGAATATGCAGTCGGGTGCCGAGCGTTTTGGTGCGAAAACCGAGTATGACGAAGTTTTAGGTGTAGAGTTTCAGGGTGAAATTAAAAAAATCACCACTATGAGCGGTGATTTTTACGCTAAGACTGTGATTATTGCGACGGGTGCTAATCCGCGTGAGCTTGGAATAAAGGGTGAGAACGAACTTGTCGGACAGGGTGTTCACTACTGCGCTCACTGTGACGGAAGATTTTACAAGGATAAAACGGTGGCGGTTATAGGTGGTGGTAATTCGGCTGTGGCAGATGCGCTCTACCTTTCGCGACTTTGCAAAAAGGTTTATTTGATTCACCGCAGAGATACCCTGCGCGCGACTAAAATCTATCATGAGCCCTTAATGAAAGCGCAAAATGTCGAATTTGTTTGGGACAGCGTCGCAGAAGAATTTTTGAAAGACGGCGGTTTTAAGGGTGTTAAGGTTAAAAATGTTAAAACCGATAGGGTATCTCAAATCGCTTGCAACGGTGTGTTTGTGAGCATCGGCAGAAAGCCTGCGACCGAGTTTTTAAGCGGTATCGACCTCGATAAAAACGGATATGTAATCGCAGGTGAAAATTGCAAAACCAATATAGACGGTGTTTTTGTAGCGGGGGATGTCCGTACGAAGACACTTCGTCAGGTTGTGACCGCAGTAGCAGACGGTGCCATTGCGGGAACGCAAGCAGAGGAATATTTAATGAAATAGAAGAGAAGGACGGATCACCAGGGGAAGTGAAACGTCCTTCTTTTCAAATAAAGAGGAAAGAAAAATCTAAAATCAAATATTGAAACTGCGTCTGCGCTGACTTTTGACAACGCGTAAACGCTTGCGGCGCAAAACGGCTAAAACCTTTTCTTCAAAGGCTACAAGGCGGTCTTCGTGGAAGATGCACCATACAAGACCTACTACCATAATTATTTCAAATAAAGTTCTTAATATATCTATAAATGTCATTTGTTTTTACCTCCCGAACATTTGTTCGTTTATCTTATTATAGTGTAATTCGAATGTTTTGTCAAGTGTTTTTTTAAAATATTTTTATTTTATTTATATTTTTTTGAAAGCGCAAATATGACACCTAACGGGAAGTGAAATAAAGCTGTAATAAACCCTAAAAAACCTCTGCGCTTGGGTTTCGTGCCGAAGCAAAATATCAACATAATCAAACCGCATATTAACAATGAAACCAACATTTTATTTCCCCTTCGTTTTGTTGTATCTTTATTATAAATGATTTAAAGTACAATAAACAGGACATTAAAAAAGCTCCCCGAAGGGAGCGTTTTTAATTCGGAATTAGAAATTCGTAATTATTTATAAAATTCAATTGCATATTGTAGGGAATGGCCTGCGGGTCATTCCGCTTTGATATATCAAATTTAATGTAAAAAGATACAGTCATTGCGAGCGTAAGCGTGGCAATCTTGTTGCGAGTTATGGGATTGCTTCGTTCCTCGCAATGACTGATAAAATTTATAATTTCAAAACCGAATATCCGTAAGGGGAGAGGTGGAGGGTTGTGCCGTTAGGTTTATCACCCAAAAGGCATTTCGCATTTTCGAATTCTTTGGGGATTTCGATTCGGGTTTGCTCGTGCCAGCGTGAAGCGGCAATCAAAATCTGCTCGTCACCCTTTTTGCGAATAAAAGCAATTTCGCCGAAGTTGGCATAAACGGGGATAAATTCGCCCGAAGCGAAGACCTTGTTTTTACGGCGGATTTGTCCTAATTTTTTATAAAATTCCAAAAGCTCTTTATCCTCTTTACCCCAAGGATAAGTTCCGCGGCAGAACGGGTCGCCATAGCCTTGCATTCCCACCTCGTCGCCGTAGTAAAGCGAGGGGACACCTGGGAGAGAATATTGTATAAGCGCGCCGACCTTTAAAAGCGACGAGCCTTTTTTGTATTCTTCGTCCGAAAGGCTTTGAAGTGATTGCCATTCGCGGTCGGTGCTTTCGACACCGCCTTTGCCCAAAAGGGTTAAAATTCTCGGCGTGTCGTGGGTGCCGATGTGGTTCATAAGAAGCTTTATCGACTGTGCAGGATAATTTTCCAGAATTTCGAGCACTGTGTCGATTAAAACGCGGGAGTTGCCGCCCTCGAGGTAGTTGATAATAGCGTTCGAAAACGGATAATTCATAACCGTGTCTAATTGACTTCCGCGCAAAAATCGGCGGCGGGCATCATAGCTTATTTTGTTTGTGGCATCTTCCCAAACTTCGCCCAAAAGGAAGTTCTCTTTTGAGTCGGCTTTTATAGCTTTGCGGATATTGTCCAAAAATTCGTCGGGCAGTTCGTCGGCAACATCAAGACGGAAGCCTTTTATGCCTTTTTTAAGCCAATAGCGGAGAACTCCTTTTTCGCCTGTTATAAAATCGGTAAAATTCGGGTTTGTTTCGTTGACCTCAGGCAAGGTCGGAACACCCCACCAAGCATCATAACCGATTTCGCTGTCGGTCCATTTGTACCATTCGCGGTAGGGTGAGTTTTCGGAATTATATGCTCCCACAGAATTATAGCGGTTATATTTGTTAAAGTAGATACTGTCGTCGCCTGTGTGGGAGAAAACGCCGTCTAGAATGATATAAATGCCCTGCTTTTTGGCTGACTTTATAAGGCTTTCAAGATCGGCTTTGGTGCCTAAAGAGGCATCGACCTTCATATAGTCGGCGGTGTTGTAGCGGTGGTTCGAGTGCGCTTCAAAAATCGGGTTTAAGTAAATACAGCTTACACCCAAAGATTTAAGGTAGGGCAATTTCTTTTCAATTCCCTTAAGGTCGCCGCCGTAGTAATCGTTGCAAAGGCGTTTAAAATCGTCGTCTTGACGGAATTCGGGCTGTTTTTCCCAGTCTTTTACAATATATCGGTCTTTTGGGACGCGGGTTTTCTTCTTGCCCGAAGAATAAAATCTGTCGGGGAAAATCTGATAAATAATACCGCCGTCAAGCCAGTCGGGTGTGGAAAAATCTTTCTCATACACCGTCAACTGCCAATTTTCACCCTCGGGACAAATGTAACCTAACGAGTGCTCGCCCTTTTTGATTAAAAAATCGCCGTAATCGCTTTCGTATCTGAAAGAGTACCAGTAAAGCCCCTCGCCGAGAGTGATTTCGCATTCATAATAGCGGTAGTTGTCTAAAAGTTCGGCAGGGGACATAGCGATTTCTTGAGGCTGATTATCAGCATCATTTTTGATAATTAAAAATACCGAACGCACGCAGGAGTCTTTACGCAATAAGACTCTAAGCCGAAGGCTTTCGCCCTCGGCTATTGCACCTTGCGGTGTTCGGTATAAAGGATTTCGTGAATCAAAAGGATAGTAAATCATAATCACTTAATTGGTTCTGCGTTCCAGATGTCTCTTGCATAGTCTGCAATAGAACGGTCAGCAGAGAAAATTCCCGATTTTGCGATGTTTGTAAGCGACATCTTCTGCCAAACTTCAGGCTGATTATAAAGCGCGGTTGCCTTTGCCTGAGTGTTACGGTAATCAGCAAAGTCGGCAAGCGCCATATAGGTGTCGTGGTTTTTAAGGGTGTTGTAAATATCGTCAAACGACTGTCCGCCGAAGCCCGCGCCTATAAAGTCGAGCGCTTCGCGTAAAATAGGGTTGTTATTATAATATTCTGCAGGTGAGTAACCGCTCTTTTGAAGCTTTAATACTTCGGGTGTCTGCATACCGAAGATTAGGATGTTGTCGTCACCCACAGCAGAGTGAATTTCAACATTTGCGCCGTCTTCTGTACCAAGAGTTATAGCGCCGTTCATCATAAGCTTCATATTACCTGTGCCCGAAGCTTCGGTAGAAGCCAAGGAAATCTGCTCGCTCAAATCAGCTGACGGAATCATAAGCTCTGCCATAGTAACGCGGTAGTCTTCGAGGAATAAAACTTTAAGTTTATCCTTTACTACGGGGTCATTTTCAATTTCTTTGGAAAGCTTGTAGATCATTTGAATAATCTGCTTTGCAAGAAGATATCCTGGAGCTGCTTTTGCGCCGAAAATATAGGTTTTGGGTGTGAACTCGGCTTGAGGATTGTTCTTTATAAACAGATAATCGCTTATGATATTGAGCACATTAAGGTGTTGACGCTTGTATTCGTGAAGTCTTTTAACTTGCATATCGAAAATTGAATCAGGATTAAGAATAATGCCGTTCTGATTTTCGATAAATTTGGCAAAGCGTTCTTTATTGTTGCGCTTGATTTTGGCAAGCTTCTTTAAAACGGCGGCATCATCCTTAAAGTCCATAAACTTTTCGAGTTCCTGCGCGTTCCTGATAAAGCCGTCGCCGATAGTCTCGCAAAGGAGCTTTGTAAGTTCGGGGTTAGCACAGCAAAGCCATCTTCTGTGCGCGATACCGTTTGTAACATTTTTGAACTTTTCGGGGGTAAGTTTTGCGTAGTCTTTGAAAAGTTCGTCAACGATAATTTCGCTGTGAAGTTTGGAAACGCCGTTTACCGCGTGGCAGGTTGCAACGCAGAGGTTTGCCATACGGACAACCCCGTTTGAAATAACCGCAAGATGTTCGGCAAGACCCAAGTCACCTGTTTTGTAAACAACTTCATCTCTATAACGGCGGTCAATTTCTTTAATAATCTGATAAACGCGGGGGATACGCTCTTTCATAAGACTTTCGGGCCAGCATTCAAGCGCTTCGGGCATAATGGTGTGGTTGGTGTAAGCCACAGTGCCCTTTACTATATCCCAAGCCTTTTCCCAGGTGTAACCGCACTCATCGAGTAAGAAGCGCATAAGCTCGGGGATGGCGAGTGTGGGGTGGGTATCGTTAATATGAATAGCTACCTTTTCGGGCAGGTTTTCGAGGGTTTTATAATGGCGCAGGTGACGGTTGAGAATATCCTGAATAGAAGCCGAAACCAAGAAATACTGCTGACGAAGTCGCAAGGACTTGCCTTCAATGTGGTTATCGGCAGGGTAAAGAATTTTTGAAATATTTTCAGCCATAGCGCGCTGTTCAATAGCGCGAACATATTCGCCCTGATTGAAAGCCGACATATCAAATTCTTCACATTCGGCACTCCAAAGACGGAGAGTGTTTACGGTTTTGCCGTCTTTACCTGCTACACAAAGGTCGTAGGGCATTGCGCGGACGGTTTGATAATTTTTGTGCTCAACGCGGTGGATGCCGTTGTCCCACCAATCGTTGATTTCGCCGTCAAAGGTTACATTAACTGCGCTTTCGGGCTTGGGCTGAAGCCATACGCCGCCGCCCGGGAGCCAGAAGTCCGGCATTTCGGTCTGCCATCCTTCAACAAGCTTTTGACGGAATATGCCGAGTTCGTAACGTATGCAGTAACCCATTGAAGAGTAACCGCCGCTTGAGAGCGCCTCCAAGAAGCAGGCGGCAAGTCGTCCGAGTCCGCCGTTGCCGAGACCTGCGTCGGGTTCAAAATCATAAAGGTTGTCGAGTTTTACACCAAACTTTTTGAGAGCCTTACTCATAGTGTCGGTAAGGTCCATATTAAAAAGGTTGGTTTTAAGAGAACGGCCCATGAGGAATTCCATACTTAAATAGTAAACCGTTTTAGCTTCTTTTGCGTTGCGCTCTTTTTTGAATGCAGCTCTGCGTTCGTTCATAAGGTCTAAAAGTGCGAGAACACAGGCGTTATAGAAAAGCTTATCCGAAGCTTGCTCGGGCAGAACGCCCAAGTTGTGTGAAAGCTTTTTCTCGATAAGCGCGGAAAGATTTGCAGGGGTAATCTTGGTCATTTTTCCATCTCCTTAGTGATACTATATATATAATACAGTATTTGCAGAAAAATTTCAAGTATTTAGTATGGGTAAAATAAGGCTATAATTTGTATAAAATTTACAAAAAACAAGATTTGCGAATAGAAAGGCGGATAACTTTTCGGCGAAAAGTCCAATTTTAGATAAATTTTCACGCATAGTATAATATTCAAAAATCCGATTTTGGTGATAGAGGTGTTGAAAAAACGCATAAAAATGGTATATTATAAAAAAGCAGTGTCATCGTACAAACTTCCTATCTCCCTCGTCAGAGAGAGCCGAGGTTTAAGATAGGTAATGGGTGATGGTTTCAAGGTTTCCCAGTATCGTGTAATCGAAGATATTGAGGCTTTGGATACTACTGACCACTCTCCAGTGTATGTTGATATTGAGTTTTAAAAAAAGTTGCGAAATCCCGAAAATAATGCTTGCTTTTTTAGGGGCGTTGTGGTAGAATATATGAGCATTTGATTTCACCCGAACCTTTACGGGTGTCTTCTTGCCGAAAAATCGACATTGAAGCAGATGGTCCTCTGACGAATGAGTGTATGAACATCTGGTAAAAAATTAAGGAGGAAAAACCATGGACGTAATTAAGGAATTAACCGCAGAACAACTTAAAAAAGATGTTCCCGAAATTTTAATCGGTAGCACAGTTAAGGTTCACGTTCGCATTAAAGAAGGCGAAAAGGAAAGAATTCAGGTTTTCGAAGGCACTGTTATCGCTAAAAATAACAGCGGCATCGCAGAAACCTTCACCGTTCGTCGCGTTTCTTACGGCGTTGGCGTTGAACGTGTTTTCCCTGTACATTCACCTTCAGTTGCTAAGGTTGAGCTTGTACGCAAGGGTCAGGTTCGCAGAGCTAAGCTCTATTACTTGCGTGACAGAGTTGGTAAAGCTGCAAAGGTTAAAGAAAAGATTTAATCTTGAAGGGGGACAGGTTGGAAAACTTGTCCCCTTAAATTTTAAGTAAAAGTTGGGAAAAGTTATGAACGATAACAGCTTTAATAACGGTGGCTTTACGGTCAATACCGATATTGACGAGGTAAAGGAAAAAAGGGAAGAAAACTTTTCGGGTAAAAAGGAATTTTTCGAATGGCTTGATGTGGTGGCGGTAGCGCTCATAACCGTGATAATTCTTTTTGGTTTTGTATTCAGGGTTGCAACTATTTCGGGCACCTCGATGCTCAATACCTTAGAGCACAATGAAAAGATAATAATTACAAATCTTTTTTATGAGCCGAAGCCGCAGGACATTGTGGTAATATCCCGTAACACCTGCAACACCACAGCCGATATAAGTGAGGGCGAGGGCCCGATAATCAAGCGCGTTATCGCGACCGAAAATCAGACGGTGGATATAGATTTCCAGCAGGGAATAGTATATGTTGATGGTGTGGCTTTAGAGGAGGATTATATAAGCACTCCCACTACTGCAAGCCACGATGTTGAATTTCCTGTGACTGTTCCGAAAGGACATATTTTTGTCTTGGGTGACAATCGCGAGGTGTCGCTCGATAGCCGTTTTTCGAGTATAGGTACAAACGGAATGATTGATAAACGCTATGTTTTAGGACACGCGGTGCTAAGAATTTTCCCCTTTGATAAAATCGATAGTTTAACTGATAAATAATTCCAAACAGGACGATAAAAATGGATAACAAACAAAACATACAATGGTTCCCAGGGCATATGGCGAAAACCAAGCGGAAAATCAAGGAGATTTTACCGCTTATTGATGCTGTTGCCGAGGTGGTTGACGCGCGTATACCTATGAGTAGCCGCAACCCCGATTTAAAGGAAATCATTGAAAACAAACCTCATATAATTCTGCTTAACAAATGCGATATGGCGGATAGCCGTATTACAAAAGAGTGGATTGAGTATTACAAGAAAAGCGGCATTACCGCTATCGCGATTGACTGCAGGAGCGGTAAGGGTATAAATCAGTTTAAAGATACCGTAAAAACCGCTTTGGCTTACAAGCTCGAAGCATACCGAGAAAAAGGAATGGTCGGTAAACCGCTTAGGGTTATGGTTGTTGGAATTCCTAATGTCGGAAAGTCTTCTTTTATAAACAAAATTGCAGGCAGAACTAAGGCAAAGGCTGAAAACCGCCCAGGTGTCACACGCGGAAATCAGTGGTTTACCATTGATAAACAGCTCGAACTTTTAGACACCCCTGGTGTCTTGTGGCCAAAGTTTGACGACCAGACCGTAGGCGAAAGACTCGCCTTTACGGGAGCGGTTAAGGATAATATCCTCGATACCGAGCTTTTGGCGATAAGATTGCTCGAAATCATGGGTGAAAATTATCCCGAATTACTCACGAACCGCTACGGCGAGCTTGATTTTTCGCTTGATAGTTACGAGCTTTTATGTCAAATCGGTAAAAAACGCGGTATGGTTATCCGCGGCGGCGAAACCGATACCGAGAGAGCGGCAAATATGCTACTTGAAGAATACCGAAATCAAAAAATCGGTAATATTTCTTTGGAAAGGGTAGAGAAAAATGCCTGATTACAGCTTTGAACAAGCCGCTAAGGAGAGCGGCTTTAAATACATTTGCGGCGTCGACGAGGCAGGACGCGGACCGTTAGCAGGTCCTGTCTGCGCGGCGGCGGTAATACTGCCAGAAAACTGCGAAATTGAGGGACTTAACGATTCTAAAAAGCTTAGTGAGAAAAAGCGCGAGGCTTTATATGATGTGATAATCGAAAAAGCGACCGATTATCATATCGCTTTCGGCTCTTTGGAAGAAATCGAGGAGCATAATATCCTGAATGCTACATATTTTGCGATGAACAGAGCGATAAACGGACTTCGTGAGGTCGATTTTGCCCTTGTTGACGGCAACCGAATCCCTACCGATATCAAGGTGCAGTGCGCGACGGTTGTAAAGGGTGACGCCAAGTCGATGTCTATCGCGGCAGCGTCAATTCTTGCCAAAGTTACGCGTGACCGTCTGCTTTTAGAGTATGACAAAAAATATCCCCTTTACGAGTTCGCAAAACACAA
>JAZNLE010000113.1:0-2500 GCA_045578885.1 Acutalibacteraceae bacterium
TTTCACTCCTCGCAATGACTATTGTTTTTATTTACATATATCAATATACAAATCCTTCCATTCGGGATTCATTGAAGAAATTAATTCGTTTTTCCATTTTCTGCTATGCCCTTTAATTTGTTTTTCTCTGCTTATAGCAGAGTACACATCTGTTGTCATTTCAAAATAAACCAACTTGTGTAAATTATATCTCGCAGTAAAAGATTTTATTGAAAAACTATTTTTATGCTCATAAACTCTCCGAATCAAATCATTTGTAATTCCCGTATAAACCGTTGTATTATTTTTATTTGTCATAATATACACATAATAATTAATATGAATCACCGCATTATATTAAATTCAAGTCATTACGAGCGAATGCGAAGCAATCTTGTTGCATATTTCATTTTACAAGATTGCTTCGTCGTTTCACTCCTCGCAATGACATTTATTATTTCAACTTCCTATAAAGTTCTATTACTTCCTGTCTTAAATTTGCATTTTCAGGAAGTTTTAGCTGCGGGTCTTTTTCGAGTAAGAGTTGCGCCTGCTTTTTTGCATCTATAAGCACCTGCTTATCGGCAAAAAGGTCAGCTATGCGCATCTGCGGAATACCGCTTTGGCGGTTGCCGAGAAAGTCACCTGGGCCGCGAAGTGCCAAATCATAATCGGCAATTTTAAAACCGTCAGAGCTATTCTTAATAACGTCCAGACGTTTTTTTGTATCATCGCTTTCGCTATCCGAAATCAAAATACAGTCCGACTTATATTCCCCTCTGCCTATTCGTCCTCTTAACTGATGCAACTGCGAAAGACCGAAGCGCTCGGCATTTTCGATCACCATTACAACCGCATTAGGCACATCTATTCCAACCTCGATAACGGTTGTCGCAACAAGCAGTTGAATCTCGCCCTGCGCGAATTTCCGCATAACATCTTCTTTTTCGCGCGGCGACATTTTGCCGTGCAAAAGACCTAAAGAATACCCCGAAAACTCACCGCTTGCAAGCTTTTCGTAATATTCTTTTGCCGAAGTGATATCAAGCTCCTCATTCTCGGTAACAAGCGGACAAACGATGTAACCCTGTCTTCCCTCATTCAAAAACTTCTTTATATAATTATAAATACGCGGTCTATATGAAGAATCCACGCTGTAAGTATCAATCTTTTGTCTACCTTTAGGATATTCGTCAATAACGCTTATATCAAGGTCGCCGAAAAGAATGTACGCGAGGGTTTGCGGTATAGGAGTCGCCGACATAACGAGCTTATGAGGGTTGACACCCTTGTTCTCCAGTTTCCCACGCTGCCCAGCGCCGAAACGGTGTTGCTCATCAGTAATAACAAGCCCTAAATTATAAAATTCAACATCATTCACAATAAGGGCGTGAGTACCGATAATAACATCTATTTCGCCGTTTACAAGCTTAGATTTTATATCGTTCTTTTGTTTTTTTGTCATAGAACCTGTAAGCAAACCACACTTAATACCCGTATTTTCGGTGATTTTCAAAAAGGTTTTATAGTGCTGTTCCGCCAAAATTTCGGTAGGTGCCATAAGCGCCGACTGATAGCCATTTTGCGCCGAAACAAAGCAAAGCGCCGCTGCAACCACAGTTTTACCGCTACCAACATCACCTTGCACAAGTCGTGACATCGGTCTGCCCGATTGCATATCCGCAATACATTCAGCGGTTACGCGTTTTTGCGCGCTTGTTAGTTCATAGGGCAAGCACTTGCAAAACTCTTCGAAGGTGTCGCGTTTTATAATACAACCGCTCTGCTTATGAGTTTTAAGTTTTATAACAGTAAGCGCCACTTGTAAACAAAAAAGTTCTTCAAAAACAAGGCGCTTTTTAGCGCGCTCGAAAGACTCTTTAGTCTTTGGGAAATGTATATTCTCAAGCGCATATTTTATATCACAAAGTCCGTTCTCCCGCCTTATATCTTCGGGCAGAATTTCGGGCATTTCAACTGTTGTAAGCGCCGTTTTAACAAGCTTTTCGAGTGTTTTTGATGACAAATCCTTACTTGCAGGATAAATCGGCTCAATTCCGACGCAATTCACTTCTTTTATAAGCGGCGAGTTCATTTGTCTGAAAAAACCGCCGTCAAACTTGCCGTAAAATAGGTATTCCCTATCGATATTAAGCTTATTCGCAAGATAATATTGATTAAAAAGGCTAACACTAAATCTACCCGAAGAATCTTCGGCAATAAACTTATAAATCGTAACGCCGCTTCTCGTTTCAAAGGTTTCAATAGGGGTTACAATTTTGGCTTTGACACACACATTCTCATAAAAAGGCGCGTGCATAACCTTTGTTATCTTGGTCCAATCGAGATATTTTCTCGGATAAAAGCGCAAAAGGGCACCGACTGTGTCGATGCCCTTCGAGTTTAAAACTTCAGCTCTCTTTTCACCGACACCCTTTAAAAAGCGAATATCAGTATTAGCTGTCATTTTAAACACTCCTTATTCAACCGAAAGGATATAATAGTAAATCGGCTGTCCGCC
>JAZNLE010000114.1:0-5722 GCA_045578885.1 Acutalibacteraceae bacterium
TGCTTACAAGCGGTAGCTTCGGTCTTTGAAACTGTGATTTCGCCGCAATCTGCACAGTACCAAGCAGGGATTCTGTGTCCCCACCAAAGCTGACGGGAAATACACCAATCGCGGATATTTTCAAGCCAATGGAAATAAACCTTTTCAAAACGCTGAGGAACAAACTTTGTGTCACCCTTTTTAACAGCATCTATAGCAGGTGTTGCCAAAGGCTTCATTTTAACAAACCATTGCTTTGATACGCGAGGTTCAACAGTTGAACTACAACGGTAGCAAGTGCCTACATTATGAGTATAGTCTTCGATACGAACAAGCGCGCCTTCTGCCTCCAAATCAGCAACGATAGCCGTTCTTGCTTCATATCTATCCATACCTGCATACTTCGGATAATCGTCAGTAATCTTGGCATCGTCGGTCATAACATTGATAACGGGAAGATTGTGACGAAGACCAACTTCAAAGTCGTTCGGGTCGTGTGCAGGGGTGATTTTAACAACACCTGTACCAAACTCAATTTCAACATAATCGTCTGCAACAACAGGGATTTCGCGGTGAACCAAAGGCAAAATGAGTGTCTTGCCGATAATATCCTTATATCTTTCGTCGTTAGGGTTAACTGCAACTGCGGTATCGCCAAGCAAGGTTTCAGGACGGGTTGTGGCAAGTTCGAGATAACCGCTTCCATCCGAGAAAGGATAGCGCAAGTGCCAGAAATGGCCTGCTTGTTCTTCATATTCAACTTCGGCATCCGAGATTGAAGTCATACAATGGGGACACCAGTTGATAATACGCTCGCCGCGATAGATAAGACCCTTTTCATAAAGGTTTACAAAAACCTCATTTACAGCCTTATTACAGCCCTCGTCAAGAGTAAAACGCTCGCGGTCCCAGTCGCAAGAAGAACCCATTTTTTTGAGCTGTTCAATAATTCTTCCGCCGTACTGCTTTTTCCAGTCCCAAGCGCGCTCTAAAAAGCCCTCACGGCCAATATCCTCTTTAGTGATACCCTCTTCGCGCATCTTTTCAACGATTTTAGCTTCGGTAGCGATAGACGCATGGTCAGTACCTGGAAGCCACAAGGTATCGAAGCCCTGCATACGCTTAAAACGGATAAGAATATCCTGTAAAGTGTTGTCAAGGGCATGACCCATGTGAAGCTGACCTGTAATGTTTGGTGGCGGGATAACTATTGTATAAGTATCCTTTCCCTCTTCGCATTTAGCGTGGAAGTACTTGCCGTCAAGCCATGTTTTATAAATTCTGTCTTCAACATCCTTGGGGCTATACTGCTTGGCTAATTCTTTTGCCATTTTTTACACTCCTAATTGGAAAATAATTCTTTTAGTATTTTTAAAAATTTTACACAATATATAACTGTCGGTAAGAGCGTTTGCATATAAACTTATTTGACCGACACCGCTCATCGCTTTAGTGATGGGCGGTTTATTATTTTATCACACTATCTGTTATAATTCAAGTTTTTCTTGAGAAGCCGTACCGACTAATTTTTTACTTCCTGCCGCAGGCAAATTCTTAGTACGGTAGCGGTGCTCACTCTCGAGCGTGCCTTTTTCGTAAATTTCAACCTCGCTTACGCGCTGACCTTTTTTCTGTGTCATAACCGCGATACCGCCGTTATCCTTAGTAGGCTTTGCGGGGATAGACGCAGTGTTGACGATTAACATTCTACCATTTGAAGACTTAAGTAACAAATCGCAGTCTTCCTTTACATAAAGCACGGTATGAAGCGTGTGCTTTTCACAGTAAGCCTTTATAAGCTTTTTGCGGTTGGTCTTTGTGACATAAGACGAAAGCGGAACGCGGGAGATTCTGCCGTTATCAAAGATAAATACCATATTACCCGAATAATCGGCGGTTTCGACCATATAAATAGCATTTTCGTTCTCGTCAAATTGAAGTTTTGAGGGTACATAATCACCCAAAACACTTGCCTTAGAGTCACCGAACTCTGCTGTTTTAGATTTATATACCTGCGCTTTGTTAGAGAAGAAGAGCAAGTCTACGGCATTATTTGATTCAATAATCTGTGTTATCTCGTCTCCGTCTTTAAGTTTTTGCTCACCGCTCATACGAAGCGACTGCGGAGTAATCTTCTTAAAGTAGCCGTCCTTTGTAAAGAAGAGGGTTACAGGCGAAGTATCAAGCTCAATTTCTTCTTTTTCGTCGGTTTCATTTTCAGCGCTTATAATCTCGGTACGGCGGTCCTTGCCGTATTTATCAGCCACAGCCTCTAATTCTTTTATAATAATCTTCGAAACTCTCGAGCGAGATTTGAGTATCGCTTCCATATCTTCAATTTCTTTGATAAGATTCTCAATATCGGCTGTACGCTTTAAGATATATTCGCGGTTTAAGTGGCGAAGCTTGATTTCTGCAACATATTCTGCCTGAGTTTCGTCAATACCGAAACCTATCATAAGGTTTGGCACAACCTCTGATTCCTGCTCAGTTTCGCGGACAATCTTTATCGCTTTATCAATATCTAAAAGTATCTTTTCAAGACCTTTTAAAAGGTGCAAGCGGTCTTTGGCTTTCGAAAGCTTGAAGTACACGCGACGGCGGACACATTCCTCACGGAAAGCCACCCACTCTGAAATAATATTCTTAACACCAAGCACCTGCGGAGAGCCTGCAATAAGAATATTGAAGTTACAGGAAAAACTGTCCTCCAAGGGTGTCATTTTAACGATTTTCTTCATCAGCTTTTCGTGGTCGGCACCGCGCTTTAAATCAATTGTAATTTTAAGACCGTTAAGGTCGGTTTCGTCACGGATATCGTTAATTTCAGTAATCTTCTTTTGCTTTACAAGGTCAATAACCTTTTCGATTATCGCTTCGGAAGTGGTTGTGGGCGGAATTTCGGTAATATCAACGCAATTCTGTGATTTATCGTATTCCCACACACCTCTTACCTTAAAACTTCCTCTACCCGTTTCGTAGATTTTCTCTATCTCGTCACGGTTGTAAAGAAGCCTGCCGCCGATGGGAAAATCGGGCGCTAAAAGAGTATCAGCAACATTTATGCTGTCGTCCTTAATGAAAGCTATTGTAGTTTCGCAAACCTCACGAAGATTGAAAGGACAAATCGAACTTGCCATACCAACCGCAATACCTGTATTAGCATTTACAAGCACCGACGGAAAGGTCACAGGAAACAGCACGGGCTCTTTCATTGTGGCGTCATAGTTATCCACAAAATCGACTGTATCCTTGTCAATATCGGCAAAAAGTTCGCTCGCAATAGGCGCTAACTTTGCCTCGGTGTAACGCGAAGCGGCGTAAGCCATATCGCGCGAATATGCTTTACCAAAAGAACCCTTAGACTGCACATAGGGGTGCAAAAGGGCGCTGTAACCCTCGGAAAGACGAACCATTGTTTCATAAATAGCGGCGTCGCCGTGGGGGTTTAACTGCATTGTTCTACCGACAATATTAGCAGATTTTATTGTGTTACCGTTTAAAAGCCCCATATTATACATTATATAAAGCAGTTTTCTATGCGAGGGCTTAAAGCCGTCAATCTCGGGAATAGCACGCGACACGATAACACTCATAGCGTAAGGCATATAGTTGGTTTCAAGTGTTTCGGTTATCGGCTGTTCGACAGTAAGTCCCGCTCCCGCAATGTAGGCATTTATCTGCGGTTTTACTTGTTTAATTTCTTTCTTTTTTCTTGGAGGCATAATTTTCTCCTTGTAAATTAATCATATAATTCCTAATTACGAATTAGGAAATGTCAGCATCGTCAAGATACATATAGCCGTTTTCGGCGATAAAGTCTTTTCTTCCCTGCAAATCGTCACCTAAAAGCAAATCGAACATTCTCGAAGTGCGCTCGGCTTCCTGAGGCATAACCTTTATAAGACGGCGGCTTTCGGGGTTCATTGTGGTCATATTCATCATATCAGGTTGGTTTTCACCAAGACCCTTTGAACGCTGAAGTGTGTACTTCTTGTCGCCGATTTTTTCTAAAATTTCGATTTTTTCCTTTTCGTCGTAGGCGAAATAGGTCATCTCCTTTGTGCCGATTTCATAAAGCGGAGTTTCGGCAATATATATCTTACCCTCGGTTATAAGGGTTGGCATCAAGCGGTAAATCATAGTTAAAATGAGTGTTCTTATCTGGAAACCGTCAACATCGGCATCGGTACAAATTATAACCTTGTTCCAACGAAGTGCCGATAAATCAAAGGTTGCAAGGCCCTTGTTCGCTTTAGACTTAACCTCAACACCGCAACCGAGCACTTTTATAAGGTTTGTAATGATCTCGCTCTTAAAAACCTTGTCATAGTCTGCCTTTAAGCAGTTGAGAATCTTACCTCTAACGGGGATAATCGCCTGAAATTCAGCATTTCTTGCCAATTTACAAGAGCCTAAAGCCGAATCACCCTCCACTATGAAAAGCTCGCGGGCTTCTACATCTTTTGAACGGCAGTCAACAAACTTATCCACGCGGTCAAGCATCGAATTCGACGACTGCAAGGTTTTCTTTATGTTGATGCGTTCCTTTTCGCTTCGCTCACGGCTTCGCTTATTGATAAGCACCTGATCGGCAATCTTATCAGCCTCTGCCTTGTTTTCTATGAAGTAAACCTCTACCTGCTGACGCAAAAAGTCAACCATAGCTTCATAAATAAACTTGTTTGTAATCGACTTCTTGGTCTGATTTTCATAGGAAGTCATTGTAGAGAATGAGGAAATAACAATAACCAAGCATTCTTCAATATCAGAAAAAGTGATTTTGCTTTCGTTATTCTTATATTTGCCCGTCTGCTTGATATAATTATCAAGCATCGCAAGGAAAGCGTTTCTTGTTGCCCTTTCGGGAACACCGCCGTGCTCAAGCCAGCTTGAGTTGTGGTAATACTCTTTTAAGGGGGTTTTGTTACTAAAGCTCATAGCAACATTGATTTTAACCTTGTATTCGGGCTTGTCCTCGCGGTCCTTACCCTTGCGTTCGGTCTGCCAGAACTGCACCCCTGCCATTCGGTCTTCACCGACAATTTCGTTCACATAGTCGGTAATACCGTTTTTATAGCAAATTTCCTGCTGAATAAGGCGGTTGCCCTGCTGTTCGCGAAAGACAAACACAAGACCGTCATTTACAATAGCCTGTCTTTTTAAAGTGTCAATAAAATATTCAACAGGGATATCAATATCAGTAAAAACATCAAGGTCGGGCTTCCAACGGATTTTTGTGCCTGTTTCTCTGCCTGAGTATTCTTCTTTTTGAAGACCGCCTATATTGTAGCCCTTTTCAAAATGAAGATTATACTTAAAGCCGTCACGCTTAATCTCCACATCCATATATTCCGAAGAAAACTGGGTTGAAGCGAGACCTAAACCGTTAAGACCTATAGAATATTCATAATCGCCGCCGCTATTGGTATCATACTTACCGCCTGCATAAAGACTTTCGAACAAAAGCACATAGTTATACTGCTCTTCCTTAGCGTTATAATCAACAGGCGCGCCGCGTCCAAAGTCCTGAACCTCGATAGAACCGTCAGAATACTTAGTAATAACAATCTTATTGCCGTAACCCTCGCGCGCTTCGTCGATTGAATTGGAGATTATTTCAAATACGGAATGCTCGCAGCCGTCAAGCCCATCAGAGCCAAAGATAACCGCAGGGCGAAGACGCACCTGATCGGGACCTTTAAGCTGTTTGATGCTTTCGTTGCCGTATTCCACCTTAGCT
>JAZNLE010000115.1:0-11341 GCA_045578885.1 Acutalibacteraceae bacterium
TCTGCAGGTAGCACCTTTAAGCGCCCCGAGGGGCATTTTGCAGGCGCGCTTATTGAAAAGAACAACCTTAAGGGTGTGAGTGTTGGTGGAGCTATGGTAAGCGATAAGCACGCGGGCTTTGTTATAAATTATGACAACGCCACCGCTAAGGATGTCAAAGCGCTCATGGAAAAAATCAAGGCGACTGTCAAAGAAAAGGACGGGGTAGAACTTGAACCCGAAGTTGTTTTTGTGGGAAGGGAAGAGTAATGCAAAAACTTATCGAAGAATTTAATAAATTAGGTATTGAAGATATGCCCGTTCTTACAAAACTTTACGGTCATAAGGGTGATTTTGTAAATAACGAGTGCAAATTGCCTAACGGCAAAATTACCAAGATTTTAGACGACAGTAAGATGTATTATATTGCCGAACTGCCTAAACTTAATAGTGAACGCTGTTACGGGCTTGTGACCGATAAAAAACAGCTTGTAGTGTTTGAATATTCAAATGGTGGTAAGGACACCGAACTTGTAATCTGGAAAAGGATATAGATTAAATGTCATTTTGTAAGGAAGTTAAAAACGAACTTATAAATATAAGACCGTCTGCTTGTTGCAAACCGTCATATATATACGGTTTTATGCTTTTCGGGCGGTCTTTTTCGATAAAGAGGATATCGCTTCAGACCAATAACGAAAATGTCGCAAAAGAGTATGCCGATATTATAAAACACACCTACAAAGCGCAGGTGGACATAACAGTAGGCGGTACTGTCCGCCCGACATATAAAGCCGAAGTAGCAAGCGAAGCGGACAGGCTTAAGATACTCGCGATGATTGACTTTGGAATCAGCGAAACGGTTATTGACCGAAGCCTTTTTGTGCGCGACTGCTGTTTGCCGAGCTTTATAAGAGGGGCTTTTTTGTCATGTGGTAATATAAACGACCCCGAGAAAGAATATCGCGCTGAATTTTCGGTCAAGAACGAGGCATTGGCGGACGATTTTAATTCGTTGCTCGCGAGTGTTGGCATTGTTATGAAGAAAACAACACGTGGTAAAGTGTTTGTGCTTTACACCAAGGACAGTAGTATGATTGAGGACCTGCTTACGATTATGGGGGACACCGCGCGCACACTTGATGTTATGGATACCAAGATTATTAAGAGCGTTAAAAACAATATGAACCGCGCGCGAAACTGCGATAATGCTAATATTTCCAAAACTGTTGAGGCGTCAATAAAGCAAAGAACGGCTATCGAGTTTTTTGAAAAAACCGACCGTTTATATAGCCTGCCGCAAGAACTTTTAGAAGTTGCCTTGCTTCGTAGGGATAACCCCGAAGCGACCTTGAAAGAACTTTGCAAAATTTCTCCAACACCTATTTCGCTTTCGGGTATGAACCACCGACTAAAAAGGATAATTGAGATTTATGAAAGCGAGTCGCACTAATGCGGAATTCGGAATGCGGAATGCGGAATTGCAGAGAGGATATTATGAAAGATAATATAATTGTTGATAAAAGTAAAGTTTTTGCTTTGAGAATAATTAAATTGTATAAGTATTTAATTAAAGAACAAAACGAATATATAATGTCGAAACAACTTTTAAAAAGCGGAACAAGTATAGGCGCTAATGTGAAAGAAGCAATCAGGGGACAGAGTAAACCTGATTTTTATGCAAAATTAAATATAGCTTTAAAAGAAGCAAGCGAAACGGAATATTGGTTAGAATTGTTATGCGAAAGCGAGTATATAAACAAAGCGCAATTTAGAAGTATTTATGACGATTGCCAAGAAGTAATTAAACTTTTAGTAGCAATAACAAAAACACAAAAATAATTACGAATTCCGAATTATCGAAAGGAGTTGTGCCTATGGATTTTACGCATTTGCATTTGCATACTGAGTATAGCCTTTTGGACGGTTGTTGCCGTATTAAAAAGGTTATTGACCGCGCTTGTGAACTGGGCCAAAAGAGCATTGCCATCACTGACCACGGTGTTATGTACGGTGTTATTGATTTCTATAAATACGCCAAGGAAAAGGGAATCAAACCCATTATCGGTTGCGAAGTATATGTGTCCACGAGAAGCCGTTTCGATAGGCAAAAGGGCTTGGACGGTTATAACCATTTAGTGCTCTTGTGTAAGGATTCCGTAGGCTATCAAAACCTTATAAAGCTTGTGTCAAAAGGCTTTACTGAGGGTTTTTACTCCAAACCCCGTGTCGACCGCGAACTGTTGGAACAGCATTCCGAGGGGCTTATCGCCCTTTCGGCTTGCCTTGCGGGTGAAATTCCTGGGGCGCTTTTAAAGGGTGACTACGAAAAGGCAAAGCAGACGGCTTTATGGTATAAAAATGTTTTCGGTGACGGAAATTACTATCTTGAAATACAGGACCACGGTATACGCGAACAGAAACTCACAAATCCGCAGATTATTCGTATCTCGCGTGAAACGGGAATACCGCTTGTGGCGACTAATGATGTTCATTATATAAATGAGGACGATTACAAAACTCACAAGGTACTGCTTTGTGTTCAGACGGGCAGTAAAATCACCGAAGATAACGCCCTTGAATTTAAGACCAACGAGTTTTATTTAAAATCTGCTGAGCAGATGGCAGAGCTTTTTCCTGAAACGCCCGAGGCGATTTCTAATACAGAAGTAATTGCCGAAAAATGCAACCTTGAGTTTGAGTTCGGCAAGATAAAATTACCACGTTTTGATATCGGTGAGCGTGACCATTTCGAATATTTTCGAGAAAAATGTTTTGACGGTCTTCACAGAATTTTTGGCGAAAATCCCGAAAAGGAATATATCGACCGCCTCGAATACGAGCTTTCGATTATAAATAAAATGGGTTATGTTGACTATTTTTTGATAGTAGCTGACTTTGTAAACTATGCAAAATCGAACGGCATACCCGTAGGTCCAGGGCGTGGCTCGGGCGCAGCATCCTTGGCGGCGTACTGTATCGGTATTACAGGTATTGACCCTATAAAATACGACCTTTATTTTGAGCGTTTTTTGAATCCCGAACGCGTTTCAATGCCCGACTTTGATATCGACTTTTGCTATGTCAATCGACAGAAAGTTATAGACTATGTTATTGAAAAATACGGCACAGACCATGTGTCGCAGATTGTAACCTTTGGTACAATGGCGGCGCGTGCGGCGGTACGCGATGTAGGACGCGCGCTCGATATCCCTTATGCCACCTGTGACAAGGTCGCAAAACTCATTCCGCAGGCTATGGGTATGACCATTGACCGTGCTTTAGAGGGAGGAAAAGAGCTTCGCGATTTGTATGCAAATGACGATTCGGTAAAAGAGCTTATAGATATGGCGCGAAGTCTTGAGGGTATGCCCCGTCACGCTTCAACCCACGCGGCAGGCGTTGTGATATCGGACAAGCCTGTTTCGGAGTATGTACCCCTTGCTGTCAATGACCAATCGGTTGTGACACAGTTCACAATGACTTCTCTCGAAGAATTGGGACTTCTTAAGATGGACTTTTTAGGTCTTCGAAACCTAACTGTTATCGACGAAACCGAAAAGTATATAAGAAAACGGGGGATAGATTTTGATATAGAAAAAATCCCTCTTGATGACAAGCCGACATATAATATGATGGGAAAGGGTAAAACCCTCGGTGTTTTTCAGTTCGAATCAGATGGAATGAAGAATGTTCTTCGTCAGTTAGGTCCCGAAAGTATTGAAGATTTGACGGCGGTTTTGTCGCTTTACCGCCCAGGACCTATGGACTCGATACCGCGGTATATAAGTAACCGCCATAACCCCGAGAATATTCATTATGATACACCTCTTTTAAAGCCTATTCTCGATGTAACATACGGCTGTATTGTCTATCAGGAACAGGTAATGCAGGTGTTCAGAGCATTGGCGGGATATTCTCTCGGCCGCGCGGATATTGTCCGCAGAGCTATGGCAAAGAAAAAGCATGCTGTGATGCAAAAGGAAAAAGGAACCTTTATAAGCGGCGCTGTGGCAAACGGGATAAATGCCGAAACTGCAGAGAAAATGTTTGCCGATATGTCGAGCTTTAGTTCATACGCTTTCAACAAGGCTCACGCTTGCGCTTATTCCTTTGTGGCTTACAGAACGGCATATTTGAAGCAACACTACCCGACAGAGTATTTTTCGGCTTTGATGACCAGTATGATGGATAGCGAAAACAAGCTTTCTCTTTATACTGCAGAATGCAAAAATAATGGTATTAAAATTTTACCGCCCTCTATAAACCACAGCGATTGGGGTTTTGCACCCGACGGCAAAAATATTCGCTTCGGTCTTATGGCGATTAAAAACTTAGGGATAGGTCTTATTGAAAAAATTATTGCCGAGCGTGAGCAAAACGGCGCTTACACTTCACTTTACGATTTTTGCCTTAGAAACTTCTCGCGCGAATTTAACCGCAGAGCCTTAGAAGGTCTTATAAAAAGCGGCGCGCTCGACTGTATTTCGGAGAATCGCAGAGAAATGCTTTATAATATGGAGGGGCTTTTGTCAGCGGTCGAAAAAGAGCGCAAATATTCGGGACAAGGTCAGCTTGATTTGTTTGATGAAATGGGCACTTCTGCACAGTTTGTAATGGAAAGCGTTCCCGAAATGTCGAAAGAAATGCGCCTCCAGTTTGAAAAAGAGGCGACTGGTCTTTATCTCTCGGGTCATCCGATGGACGATTATAAAACTTTTTTAAAAGGCGCGAATTTACAGTCGATTGCCGATATTCAGAGCGGTAAATACCCTGACGGCAAGCGAATCAGCGTTGCGGGTATTATAAGTGGACTTAAAGTCCGTCAGCTTAAAAATAATAACCTACTTTGTTCCTTAAGAATTGAAGACTTTGACGCGTCGGTGGCAGTTACGGTTTTTGGTAATGCTTATGAGATGTATAAACCGTTGCTTACCGCCAACAAGCCTTTGATACTCTCGGGCAGAATTTCGGAACACGAGGATCGCGAAACCGAAATTGTTTTCGAAAAGTGTCAGGAAATTTCAAGTGAATTTAAAAATCAGAAGCCTAAATTCAAAAGCGGACTTTATTTGAAAATTAAAAACACAGACCATCCGTCTTTTGAAAAGGTCAAGGAAATTCTGGCAAAATATAAAGGCAATTCACCCGTATTTATCGTCTGCACCGATACGAACAAAAAACTCGAAGCACCGCGCAGTTTATATATAAATTATTCGCAGAATTTGGAAGATGGGTTGTCACAAATTATCGGGAAAGATAATATAAAATATGTAAAATAAAAAAATTGTTGAAAATTTAACAATTATAGTTTATACTGTAATTCAGTGATTTTTTGGAGATGATTATATAATGAAAACTATAGGTGTATTAACTTCGGGCGGCGACGCTCCCGGTATGAATGCGGCTGTCCGCGCCGTTGTAAGAACTGCTGTTTATCACGGTCTTACTGTCAAGGGTATCCGCCGTGGATATAACGGTCTTATGGAAGGCGATATTATAGATTTGGATTCTCGCTCAGTTTCGGGTATTATTCAGCTTGGCGGAACTATGCTTTACAGCGCAAGAAGCCCCAGATTCAAGACCGAAGAGGGCATTAAGGAAGCTGTCGAGGTTTGCAAAAAGCACGGCATTGAGGGTATAGTTGTAATCGGAGGTGACGGTTCGTTCCGCGGCGCGCGCGATCTCTCTTTGGCAGGTATCCCTTGCGTTGGCGTTCCTGCTACTATTGATAACGATATTTCTTCTACCGAATATACAATCGGTTTTGATACTGCTATGAATACCGTTATTCAGATGGTTGACCGTCTTCGTGATACCTGCGACTCTCACGAGCGTTGCTCAGTTGTTGAGGTTATGGGCAGACACGCAGGACATATCGCGCTTCGTACTGCTATCGGTGTCGGCGCTTTGGCTGTTATGGTGCCTGAGCGTGAAAATGATTTGAACGAAGTGATCGAAAAGATTAAGGAAACTCAGAAAATGGGTAAAAAACACTTTATCGTAGTTGTGGCAGAAGGTGTCGGCGGTGTTGCCCAGATGGCAGAAAAGATTGAGGCTGCTACAGGTATTGAAACCCGTGGTACCATTCTTGGTCACGTTCAGCGCGGCGGCAGTCCTACACTTCGTGACCGCCTTATCGCAACCCAGATGGGCTATGAAGCAGTACAGCTTTTGAAGTCGGGCATTGGCAACCGTGTTGTAGCTTACAGACTTGGTAAGGTTGTAGATTATGATATTTACGAAGCGCTTAATATGAAAAAAGGACTTGAAGATAATCTTTGTCTTTTGGCAGAAATCACAGCAATATAGTAAAATTTAAAGGTAAAATTTAAAGAGTCGGTGCAAATCGGCTCTTTTTCTAAAAGGAGTAAGAATTGGGAAAGATTTTAGTTGGTATGAGTGGCGGCGTGGATTCATCCGTTTGCGCCACACTCTTAAAACAAAAGGGCTTCACAGTCGGCGGAGTAACCTTAAATCTTAATGATAGTTTCGATTTGAACAATATAACCGATGCAAAAGCGGTTTGCGATAAACTCGGAATAGAGCACATAACCGCCGAGCTTAAAGAGGATTTCAAGGCGTTTGTTATCGATAATTTTATAGACGAATATATCAAAGGTAATACGCCAAACCCTTGTATTGTCTGCAATAAGTATATAAAGTTCGGCAAGATGCTTGAAATTGCGAAGCAAAACGGATATCAAAAAATTGCCACAGGTCACTATGCGCAGATAAAATATGAAAACGGCAGATACTTGCTTTGTAAGGCAGAGGACAAGACAAAAGACCAGACCTATGTGCTTTACTGCCTTTCGCAAGAGCAGTTAGCTTGTGCTGAATTTCCTTTGGGTGCGCTTTCAAAGGTACAGGTGCGCGAAATTGCCGAAAAAGAGAACCTTGTAAGTGCTCGCAAAAAAGACAGTCAGGATATATGTTTTGTACCTGATGGCGATTATGCTTCCTTTATTGAAAAAACGGTTGATTTCGTATCAAAAACAGGGGATTATATAAATCTTTCGGGCGAAAGGTTGGGCGAGCATAAGGGTGTTATACATTACACTGTCGGTCAGCGCAAGGGGCTTGGTATCGCTCTCGGCAAGCCTGCGTTTGTTATTAGTAAAGATGCTGAAACTAATAAGGTTGTTTTAGGTGATGAAGAGTTTTTGTTCTATAAAAAGGTTCAGGTGACAAATCTTAACTTCATTCCTTTTGATAATTTGGAAAAAGAAATGGAAGTTACTGCAAAACTTCGCTACAGCCAAAAAGAGCAAAAAGCCGTAATAAAACCGATGGATAACGGCGATGTTTTAGTGGAATTTTCTGAGCCTCAAAGAGCGCCAAGCGCTGGACAGGCGGCTGTATTTTATGACGGTGATATTGTGGTCGGCGGCGGAACTATTGTTAAGGGAATAGATTAAAATATAAAAGCATATCCTTTTATAGATTAGTATAAAAGGGTGTGCTTTTTTTGAAAAGATTTTTGAGTTTGCTTTTGATTTTTTCTTTATGCTTTTGTGTGGGAGTATCGGCGAAAACTGTTTCCAGCGAATGTGATATAAGCGATATAAATATACCTTTTGAGATGACCGACGCTAAAACCGAAATCGGCGGAAATCTTGGTATAAAGGCAAAGTCGGCGATACTTTTAGAACCCTTTACGGGTAAAATTCTCTATGAGCAGAACTCGGACGAAAAATTACCCCCTGCATCAATTACCAAAATAATGCCGCTATTACTTGTTATGGAAGCGCTCGAGCGGGGAGATATTAAGCTTGAAACGATGGTTTATGCTTCGGAACATGCTTGCAGTATGGGTGGAAGTCAGATCTGGCTCGAGCCAGGGGAGGGTATGACGGTTGACCATCTTTTAAAAGCGACGGTCATAGCCTCGGCTAATGATGCTTGTGTGGCTTTGGGAGAACTGCTTGCAGGCAGTGAAGAGGGTTTTGTCGCGCTTATGAACAAGCGCGCAAAGGAACTCGGTATGAACAACACCCACTTTGTAAACTGTACAGGTCTTGATGCTGACGAGCATCTTACCACTGCGCACGATGTTGCTATAATGTCAGCTGAGCTTATAAAATTTCCGCTTATAAAGAAGTATTCGACTGTTTGGATGGATACTTTGCGTGACGGCGAGAGCGAGCTTGTAAACACTAATAAACTTGTGCGGTTTTATAAAGGTACAACAGGTCTTAAAACGGGTACTACAGGAAAGGCAAAATATTGCCTTTCGGCTACTGCTGAGCGCGACGGAATGGAACTTGTGGCGGTGGTTATGGCAGGCGAGAGCAGTGACCTGCGGTTTTCGGGTGCTAAAAAGCTTCTTGATTATGGCTTTGCGAATTACAGCTTCGAAGCGCTCGAATCCGAGCTTAAAGAAACCGAAACAGCTGTAGCAAAGGGTGTTAAAAATAAGGTTGGTGTTTCTTGCTCGGATAGGGTGAATATACTTCTTCCCAAAACTGCCAAGCAAGAGGTCAGCCGTCAGGTTGAATGGAACAAGGATATCACCGCGCCGATTAGGAAGGGTGATATTTTAGGATATGTGAATGTCTATACGGGTGAAACCGAGGTTGGCAGACTTCCTATCACAGCTTCAGAGGATGTTGAAAGGCTTAGTTTGTGGGCGACACTCAGGTGGATATTGGGCGGAATACTTACTTTGTAAACTTTTTTAGAAATATGCATAATTTTACTTGAAAATTAGAGAGAAATATTGTAAAATAGATGTAAAGAAAATATATACAGGTGAAAATCAATGGCAATTAAATTTAATTCTTCATTTGCAGATGACTTTTTACGTGAAAATGACCTTGTAGGTTTAGAACCTCAGGTTAAAGCCGCTCATGATATGATAGAGGCTAAAAACGGTCTTGGCAACGACTTTTTGGGTTGGGTAAATTTACCGACCGATTATGACAAGGAAGAGTTTGCACGCATTAAAAAAGCGGCTAAAAAAATCATGGCGGACACCGATGTTTTAATAGTTATCGGTATCGGCGGTTCTTACCTTGGTGCGAGAGCGGCAATTGAATTTTTGAAAGGTCCGTTTTATAATGATCTGGCACAGGGCCCGAAGATTTACTTTGCAGGTAACAACATAAGTGGTTCTTACCTTGACGATATTTTAAAGCTTTGCGAGGGCAAGCGCGTTTCGGTTAACATTATCTCGAAATCGGGCACAACTACCGAGCCTGCAATCGCTTTCAGAGTACTTCGTAAGTACCTTGAAGAGCAGTACGGCGAGGAAGAAGCCGCAAAGCGTATCTACTGCACAACTGATAAGGCAAAGGGTACTTTGAAACAGCTTGCCGACCAAAAGGGTTACGAATGCTTTGTAGTACCCGATGATGTTGGCGGAAGATTTTCAGTCCTTACCGCAGTAGGTCTTTTACCGATAGCTGCCGCAGGCGCTGATATTGATGCTTTGATGTACGGTGCGCGCGAGGCCTCGAAAGAATACGCCAACCCCGATTTAGCTAAGAATGACTGCTACACCTACGCGGCTCTTAGAAACGCTTTCTACCGCAAGGGTAAGGCTATAGAACTTCTCGTAAGCTATGAACCCCGCTTTACAATGATGGCTGAATGGTTTAAGCAACTTTTCGGCGAGAGTGAGGGCAAGGATAATAAAGGTCTTTTCCCCGCAGCAGTTACATTCTCAACAGATTTGCACTCGATGGGACAGTATGTTCAGGACGGCGCGAGAATCTTGTTTGAAACAGTTGTAACCTTTGGCGAGAGTGATAAGGACGTTATAATCGAAAAAGAATCTGATGATGGCGACGGTCTTAACTTCCTTGCAGGCAAGCCGATGGCGTTTGTTAACGAAAAGGCTTTCGAGGGTACTGTATTGGCACATACCGACGGTTTGGTTCCAAACCTTGTGATAAATGTCGATAAACCTGACGAAGAAAACCTTGGCAGACTTATCTATTTCTTCGAAAAGGCTTGCGCTGTATCGGGTTATATGTTGGGTGTTAATCCCTTCGATCAACCCGGTGTTGAAAGCTATAAGAAAAATATGTTTGCCCTTTTAGGTAAACCCGGTTACGAAGCTCAGAAAGCGGAGCTTGAAAAACGCTTGAACAAATAAAAACAGATATTACTGCACTAGCAGTTAAAATAAGAAGGAGTGGTACAAATGATTAAAATCATTATCGGAAGAAAAGGTTCGGGTAAAACCAAATTGTTGGTGGATATGGTAAATGAAGCTGCCAACACAAGTCTCGGCAATGTGGTTTGCATCGAGAAAGGCGATACCTTGACCTATTCTGTTACTCATAAAGCACGTCTTATCGACTCTGACAGCTTCGGTATCTCAGGTTACGGCGAATACTACGGTATGGTAGCAGGTATCAAATCTGGCAACCATGACGTAACTCACATCTTTGGTGATGCAACTCTCAGAATCGGCACTCGCGATTATGACGAGCTCTGCGCTTTCTTTGAAAGAATTTCTAAGATTGAGGATGTTGAATTTATCTTCACTGTTTCGGCAGATAAGGAAGAACTTCCTAAGAAGTTGTTCGATATTGCTGAAGTATGTAATTAATGATTTTGACGGGTGGCGAAAGCCACCCGTATTTTTTTAAAATTTGTCAAAGAAAAATCTTGACAAAAGGCGATATAATATATATAATAGTCATTGTGACATTAGGAGTGGAAGTATGATTATTGATTTAAAAAGCATTTTTGTTAATGATAACGCTTCGCTTCCTGTGGACTATTTGTTGGACTTAAGCGCTACCGAATATGCAGGTCAATATCCGCTCAAAAAGCCTGTTCATTTGGTGGGTAATATATCCAACAAAGCAAGTCTTGTAAGGCTTTGCGCGAAGATTGTATTCGAATATAGTGCTCCTTGCGACCGTTGTGGCAAACCAACTGCGACGGCTGTAAAAGTAGAGGTAGATAAAGTCTTGGCAACCTCTATCGAGGGTGAGGATAGCGATACAATTCTATTAGTTCCCGATATGAAGCTCGATTTGGACGATTTTATCTATACCGAAACGTTGGTAAATCTTCCAATGAAGCACTTGTGCAAAGCGGATTGCAAGGGTGTTTGCTCAAAATGTGGCAAAGACCTAAACGAAGGCAAATGCGACTGTCCCGAGAAAGAAATCGACCCTCGGCTTGCCGTACTTGCTCAATTACTCGATAACTGATTTTTTCATAATTATTATAAGGAGGTGCCCAAAGTGGCAGTACCAAAGAGAAAGCATTCAAAAGCAAGAAGAGATAAGAGAAGAAACAATGTTTGGAAGATTAGCGCTCCTACTTTAGTAAAGTGCGCTTGCGGTGCTTATAAGCGCCCTCACAGACTTTGCGCTGCTTGCGGTCAGTATAAAAATCG
>JAZNLE010000116.1:0-9114 GCA_045578885.1 Acutalibacteraceae bacterium
ACTGATTTTAAGTCATATTTCAAGAGTTTCTTTAACATCTGAATACCTCCCTAAATAGCTCGTCAAGCGACTTTCCGCTCTCGTTTCTCGCTTCTTCTGCATTGCCCGATTTCAAAATATTTCCACCAAATGTCAAGAACACAAAATCGTCAAGCACCTGTTCAACATCGGAGATAAGATGGGTTGTAATAATAATCGAAGCTTCGGGGTTATAGTTGCTGACGATAGTACTAAGGATATATTCACGCGCCGCAGGGTCAACACCAGCTATCGGCTCGTCAAGAAGATAGAGCTTTGCCTGTCTTGACATAACAAGAATAAGCTGTACCTTTTCTTTTGTACCTTTTGAAAGTGATTTAAGCTTCGATTTTGGGTTTATTCCAAGGTCTGCCATTAGCTTGTAGGCACGCTCGGCATCAAAATCGGCATAAAACTCTCTAAAATACTCCACAAGCTCGCTCACACGCATCCAAGAGTTAAAATATGTACGCTCAGGCAAATAAGAAATAAGCGCTTTGCTGTCTTCACCCACAGGATAACCGCCGACCGCAATTTCACCTGAATCAGGCTGTAAAAGTCCCGAAATCAACTTCATTAAAGTCGATTTCCCACAGCCGTTAGGTCCTAAAAGTCCCACAATCCGCCCTGCAGGAATAGTGAAATTCATATCCCGAATTACAGGGAAATTTCTCTTGTATGATTTAGTCAAATTTTTACATTCGAGAATGTTCATTTTAAAGCCTCCCCAACCATTTTTAATATTTGCTCTTTGTCGACCGCCAATTTCCCGATATTCTCGGCGAACTGGTTTACAAGCTGTTCGGTCATTTGTTTTCGGCAAAGGTCAATAACCTTTGTATCTTCGGTTACATACCGTCCAACAGTCCCTTGCGACACAATAACACCCTCGCTTTCAAGAAACGAAAATGCGTGCTGTACTGTATTGGGATTAACCGCTGCCTCGAGCGCCAACTGCCGCACAGTCGGTATCTGCTCTCCTGGTTCATACTCTCCTGCAAGCACCAAAGCGGTAATTCTCTGCGCAATCTGGATATACACGGGTTTGTCAGAAGTAAAACTCCAAGCCATATCATCACCTCTTATACTATTGTACTATTACAATAATACAAGATTTTTCCAATTTTGTCAACTACTCATAAAAAAGACTTGAGGAATACCCCAAGTCTTTGATAACTTTATTATTTTGTTTTGGCTGTTACTGTCGCTCCCGAAGATTTAATCTTTTTGCTGTTTTCATTTGAATAAGATACAACCTTGAAGTAATACTTCTTATCCGACTTCAATTTCTTAACAGTATAGCTTGTAGTATACGGGTCTTTCACTGTCTTTACCGACTTCCAATCAGCCGATTTAGAGGTCTTTTTGTAAACGATATATCCATCTGCATCTGTGTTCTTATTCCAGCTTAGCTTTACGGTCATATCGGTCTTTGATTTAACCTTCGCACTAACCTTTTTAAGAGTTGTTATATAGGTTTTGATTGAATCATATTCCTTAGACTTGGTAATAGCAGTCACCTTAAAGGTGTACTTTTTGCCTGCCTTGAGTTTTTTAACAGTTGCATAGGTTTTTGTTGTGGTAACAGTCTTCCACTTCTTGTCACCGCTTGCTTTATATTTGAGCTTATATTTCTTCGCACCCTTTACGCTGTTCCAATCGAGATATGCCGTAGAATTCGACTTTAAATAATCCTTTTTAAAGTAAACCTTTGCGCTCTTACTTGACTTTGTTGTGTAAGCATAAAACTTTTTGTCCTCAAGAAGATTGAATGTTACGGTTTTCTTGTCATCAGAAAGCACACCGTTAGTCTTTGTGATGGTGTAAGGCAAGGTGATATTAAGCTTTATACTGTATTCATCGCCCATAAGAGCTGCTGTTTCTTTAAAGCTGTCAAGTACAGTTGCTGTAAACTGCTTTGTAGTAACCTTGAATGCTTTAAAATAACCTGCGCCGTCTTTACCGTACTCTTTAAGCATGTGCTTGTTTGCTTTGGTTGTAGAAGAAAAGCTTTTTGTTTCTTCTTCCACATAACATTCCACGCCGTTAACCTTTTTGATTTCCATATCTTCAAGGTCTTCGGCATCATAACCACCGTAGCTATCCACTTTAGTTTCTGGTTGGTCCTCTAACGCAAAATCTTCGTCAAAAGAGAAGTCTTCATCAAGAGAGAAATCTTCGTCAAGCATCAAATCCTCGTCTGTAACTAAATCTGCCGCCGCTTGTTCAGAAGCCATCTGCATCTCTTCGATAGTTTCAACAGGGATTGCCGATGTAACTGTAATTTTGGTCTTGCCGCTTTTGCTTACTTTAACAGAATGTTCTTCACTACAGCCGCACATAACTGCCGCAATCATAACAACCGCTAAAACGAGTGATAAAATTCTTTTCATAGTAATACCCCTTTTTAGTTAATTAGGTTTACCAATTGGTAACCTTTTTTAATATAACACATAGAAAAAAATTGGTCAAATTAAAATTTTGTAATCTTTGCCACATCCCCTTTCAACCTTTCTATGTAATCATATTTTAACCTATTTCAGATTAAATGTCAATAACCTAATTCAGATTAAATTAAAATATTCATATAATACATTCGGAGGGTTTAATATGTATAAAAGAATCCGCGATTTAAGAGAAGACCGCGACCTTAACCAAACCCAAATAGCAAAGCATTTAGGAATGTCACAAACAGGCTATTCCAAATATGAAACAGGCGAAAATGATATACCAACATTTGTGCTAATAAAACTCGCCCGTTTCTACAATACGAGCATTGACTACCTCCTCGGCGAGACCGACTGCAAAAAAAGATATCCGCATTAAAAAGGACTTGGATTTTCCAAGTCCTTTAGTTATCATTTGGGATATTTCAAATTTTCGGCAAGCCTAAAATATAATCGGCTGAAACACCGTAAAATTCGCCAATCATTTTTTAAGATTTTTTCGTCTTATCCAGATTCTCGGTGAGAATAATAAAATAAGCGGATAAATTTCAAGTCTGCCGAGAAGCATTGCTACCGACAAAACAATCTTAGACAAGGGCGAATAAATATCATAGTTACCTAAGGGGCCTACCATAGATAAACCAGGACCTACATTATTAAAGCAGGCCGCCACAGCAGAAAGATTTGTTTCAAAATCAAACGGCTCAAACAATAGCACAAAGAATATCACAGTAAAGCAAAGGAAATAAATTGCAAAATAAACCAAAGCTCCTGTCAAGGTCTCATTTTCGACCTTTTTACCCTCAAAACGTACCGTTTCGGTGCTGCGCGGATGTATCAAATGCTTTAAGGTTGCTGATATTCGCTTTAATAAAAGCATGATTCGTGAAATCTTGATGCCGCCTGCGGTAGAGCCTGCACAAGCACCGATAAACATAAGCAGGAACAAAATACCCTTTGAAAGACCGGGCCACGAATTAAAATCGGTTGTAGCATAGCCTGTAGTCGTGATTATAGACGACACCTGAAAAGCCGCCGCACGCAAGGTTTCGGAAAAATTTGAATACAAATTTGAAATATTTACCGTAACAAGACCGACTGCCGCCAAAAGTATACCTACATAGCACCAAAGCTCTTCGCTTTTAAAGGCAGAACGCAGACGACCTGCAAGTATTAAATAATATATATTAAAGTTTACACCGAACATTAACATAAATATTGTTATTACCCATTGCAAATAGGGGCTATATGAAGCGATACTGTCGACTTTAATGCCAAAGCCACCCGTACCCGCCGTACCAAAGCTGTGAACTATAGCTTCAAAAAGATTCATACCACCCAAAAACAGCAAAAAGATTTCCAAAACGGTCATACCAATGTAAATCAAATAAAGTATTTTAGCGGTACTTTTAATTTTAGGAACGATTTTGCCAACAATAGGACCAGGCATTTCAGCGCGGATAATGTGAATAGAACGGCCCGAATCGGTAGGAACAATAGCCACAACAAGCACCAGAATACCCATACCGCCTACCCAGTGGGTAAAGCTGCGCCAAAACAAAATTCCCTTAGACATTGATTCCATTGAGCCTAAGATTGTAGCACCCGTAGTTGTAAGACCGCTCACCGTTTCAAAAAAAGCATCAATATAAGACGGAATTTCACCCGTTAAAACAAAGGGCAACGCGCCGATTAAGGACAAGCCAATCCACGAAAGCGCAACTATTACAAAGCCTTCTTTGGCATATATGGTCTTATCTTTGGGTTTGCTGAATGTTGTGCACAAAAAGCCCAATATCAAGGATAACGCAATTGTCACAAGAAAAGCAAACGCGCTTTTTTCTAAATATATAACCGAGCACAGAAGAGGCAGGCATAAAAGTATAGCCTGTATTTTAAGAATCTTGCCCAGCATAAAAATAACCATTTTACGATTCATAGCTTATCCCCTTATAATATCGGACAAATTATTGATACGCTGATTAGCCGCTGTTATGATAACTTTATCTTTTGGTAAGAACATATCGTCACCTGTAGGGATAATAATCTTACGGTTACGCACGATACCTGCAACGAGGGTGTTGGGCTTTAAAGATAAATCCTTAAACGGAATTTCTATAAGCTTTGAATCTTCTTTTACAATAAATTCCAAAACCTCAACCTTATCGTCCATCAACTTATAAAGAGTTTCCACACTGCTACCCTGAGAGTTTTCAAGCGCTCTTGCATACTGAACCAAAACATCCGAGACTATTTTCTTGGGGGTTATTATTGTGTCAAGGCCCCAACTCTCCGACATCGGCATAAGCACACTGCGGTTAATTTTTGTAATAACCTTTGGAACACCCTTATTCTGAGCATAGGCCGACATAAGTATATTCTGCTCGTCCATACCTGTAATGGATACAAGCGCGTCTATTATACCGATACCCTCTTCTATCAAAATCTCCTGATTAGTGCCGTCGCCATTAACTACAATAGCTTTTGGGAACGCTTCACAAAGTTTTAAACAAACTTCTTGGTTTTTTTCAACTATAGTTATTGAATTATTAAGATTAGAAAGCTGTTTTGCCAAATAATAGGCAGTACTTCCGCCGCCCAAAATCATAATTTTCTTAGCGGGATTCTGTTGTACGCCCAGTTCTTTAAGAAGCTTCAAAATTTCGCTCGGTGTAGCACAGATGCCGATTTTATCACCGCTTTTAAGTACAAAATTACCGTCAGGGATATATGCATTTTCCCCACGCTGCACAGCGCAAATCAAATATTTAGCCTTATGTTTACCGCGCAAATCACCTATTTTCACATTATCCAAAGCCGAATTCGGTTTTAGTTTAAGCTCTATCATCTCAAAATTGCGCACACTGAAGGTTTCAACATTGACCGCTGACGGAAGCTGTAAAATATTAAAGATTTCACGAGCCGCCATAAGTTCAGGATTAACGGTAAAGGAAATTTCCAACTGTTGCTTCATAAACGCTAAGCTTTTATCGTTATATTCAGGATTGCGAATACGCGCAACCGTATGGGAAGCGCCCAATTTTTTTGCCAAATAGCAAGTTAACATATTAAGCTCGTCCGAGTTTGTAAAAGAAGCCACAAGCTGAGAATCCGTAACGCCCGCCTCCTGCAAAACATCGCTATCGGTACCGTTACCGCAAACACCCATTACATCATAAATATTAGTGAGTTCGGTTATAACATCGGGGTTGGTATCAATTGCTACAATATCGTGTCCTTCATTAACTAAACTTTTAAGGACAGTTCTTCCTATCTTGCCGCAGCCGTTAATAATTATTTTCATATAAAGCTTCCTCTACCTTAAAAATAATAAATATATATGCCTATTTTAACACTTTACTTTCGATATTACAATATTTTTTTGCATATTGAATTTATTTCAAGAATGTAGTATAATGTCCAAAGGTGATTATATGAAAAGAAAAGGTCTTTCACATATACAAATTATTGCACTCGGTTATTTTTGCATAGTAGTTTTAGGCACGCTTTTACTAATGCTGCCTATTTCTTCACAAAGTGGCCAGCCTGCCCCGTTTTTTACCGCGCTTTTTACATCAGTTTCGGCTTCTTGCGTAACAGGACTTGTGGTGCAAAACACCGTTACCTATTGGTCGATATTCGGTGAACTTGTTATTTTATTCCTTATCCAAATCGGCGGTCTGGGTTATATGACAATCGCCACCTTTTTTTACAGGCTTGTGATTAAAAGACACGGTCTTCGTGAAAAGGTTATTATGGCAGAAAGCATCAACACCACCCGAATGGATAACTTTTCATCACTCATAAAGAAAATAATATGGGGCACCGTCATAATAGAAATCTCGGGCGCTTTGCTTCTTTCAATCCGATTTATTCCAATGTTTGGTATTCTTCGCGGTATTTATTACAGCATATTTCATTCAATATCGGCATTTTGCAACGCAGGGTTCGACCTTTTCGGAAAGCCGACACCCTTTGCTTCCATCACTGCTTTTCACGGCGATTATTTGGTAATTCTTGTGATTTCCGCTTTAATAATTCTCGGTGGTTTGGGCTTTCTTGTTTGGGACGACCTCACGGTCAAGCGTTTCCGCCTTAAAAAACTTAATCTTCACAGCAAAATTGTATTATTGACCACCTTTGTGCTTCTTATATTAGGCGCTTTCCTATTCTTGATTTTCGAAAGCAATGGCTTGTTTAAAGATATGCCCTTTGGCACCAAGCTTTTAAACGCTTTCTTTAGCTCGGTAACACCGAGAACCGCAGGCTTTAACAGTGTTGATATTGGCGCTCTTTCGCAGTCCTCAAAGCTTTTAACCGTTTTTCTTATGTTTATCGGCGGAAGCTCGGGCTCGACAGCAGGCGGTATTAAGACCGCATCACTTTTCGTTATTGTAGCCTTCGTTATATCGGCAATCCGCGGCAAAGGCGGCATTTCCGCCTTTCGCAAGAATATTAAAAACGAATTTTTAAACAAAGCCATACTTATTTTAAGTATAAATTTCTCTCTCGCGGCAATCGGCACTTTTGTTATTTGTTCGCTCGATGCGGTTTCGCTGTCGGACGCTTTAGTTGAAAGCTTTTCCGCTATAAGCACCGTCGGATTATCCGCAGGTATTACCACCACCCTAAGCACCGTATCACAAACGGCTTTGATAATTCTTATGTTCTGCGGCAGAGTTGGAAGCGTTTCATTTGCTACCGCTTTGTTCGAAAAAAAGGTCAAACCGCCCGTCACCTACCCGTCAGAAGCAATAACTGTGGGTTAATATAAAACACAAGGAGTAAATTTATGAAATCTTTTTTAATTATAGGCTTAGGCTCGCTCGGTCAACATCTTTGCGAAGAGTTAAGCCGTAACGATTGTGAAATTATGATTGCGGATATAAATTCCGCAAAGGTTGAACTCTCCTACCCCGAGATTGTCACCGCAAGGGTATGCGATTGCACCAATCGTGAAGCACTCAAAAGTATGGGTATTGAAGATTTTGATGCCTGCTTTGTTTGTATTGAGGACTATTTCCAAGCCTGCCTTGAAATAACCGATTTGCTCAAGGAACTCGGTGCCAAAAAAGTTTACAGCACTGCTAACCGCCAGATTGAAGAAAAATTCTTGCTCCGTAGCGGCGCTGACCGTATAATATACCCCGAAAGAGATATTTGCCGCAGAATTGCGCGTATTGAATGCGCACAAAATATTTTCGACTTTATAAATATCGCTGACGATTACTCGATTTTTGAAATCGAGCCGCTTAAAAAATGGGTTGGAAAAACACCTGTAGAATTAGATTTCAGAAACAAATACAACCTTAACATTATCGCCTATAAAAAGGACGGCAAGGTAATTCCATTCTTCAATGCCGATTATGTATTTAACGAAGAAGAGCATTTACTTGTCTTAGGAAATGCTAAGGATATCGAAAAGGTAGTAAAATAAATTTAAAAGCATAATGCAGAAATTTCTGCATTATGCTTTTTTTAATCAAAAAAATCCTTAACTTTATCCATAAAGCTTTTTTGTTTTTTATAGTTTTTATCGTCGGTAACTTTGTCAAATTCTTTAAGCTTTTCTTTTTGGGCTTTTGAAAGGTCTTTCGGAACTTCAACCACAATTTTTACATACTGGTCGCCCTTGCCCGAATAGTGAAGTCTTTGAACACCCTTGCCCTTAAGTCTGAACTCGTCACCGGGTTGTGTGCCCTCATGGATAGTGAATTTCACCTTGCCATCAAGGGTTGGAACAGTAATGTCTGCACCGAGAGCCGCCTGTGTAAAGGTTATCGGGATTTCACAGTAAATATCATAGCCGTCACGCTCAAAAATCGGGTGTGGACGGACATTAACATTGATGCGAAGGTCGCCCGAAGGACCGCCGTTTACACCGCTGTCACCACCGCCGCGTATGTTAATAACCTGACCGTCGTCAATACCTGCAGGGATTTCGACAGTTTTTTCAACAGTATGTCTTATTCTGCCCTTGCCGTTACATGTACCGCAAGGCTTTTCAACAATCTTACCGCTACCGTGACATTGATTACAAACCTGCTGTGTCTGAATAACGCCAAAGGGTGTGCGCTGTGTAGCCGCAACCTGACCGCTACCGTGACAGACAGGACAGGTTTTAACGGTGGTACCCTTTTCGGCGCCTGTTCCGTTACAGTCGGAGCAGGTATCAATCTTGGTAACCTTGACAGTTTTTTTACAGCCTTTAGCCGCTTCCTCAAAGGATATCACAACCGAAGCCGCAGTATCATTACCGCGTCTTGGAGCGTTGGGGTTAGAGCGTCTTCCACCTCCGCCAAAGCCTCCGCCGAAGAAGGAGTTAAAGATATCCCCAAGGTCGCCGAAGTCACCAAAGCCTCCGCCGAAACCACCACCGTAGCCGCCACCTGCACCAAAGTTGGGGTCAACACCTGCGTGGCCAAACTGGTCATAACGGGCTCGCTTATCCTTGTCAGACAAAACCTCGTAAGCTTCATTGACTTCCTTAAAAGCCTTTTCTGCCGCCTCGTCGCCTGGGTTTAGGTCGGGGTGGTATTTCTTTGCGGCTTTTCTGTATGCTTTTTTTAATTCGTCTTCGGAAACGGACTTATCCACTCCCAAGACTTCATAATAATCTCTCTTATTATCCGCCAAAATAATTCTCCTA
>JAZNLE010000117.1:0-39480 GCA_045578885.1 Acutalibacteraceae bacterium
AAAAAGTGTAAAAAATAAAACCCCTGCATACACAGGGGTTTTATTATACAATATCAATCTCTTTTTCATTAAGCACCGCTTTTATAAGGATTTCGCCTTTATATTCGAGTTTTAGCGAGAAAAACGGCACATCCTTTTCGAGCAGTTTAAGAAATATTTTATCACCTTGCCAAATGGGGAGGTTGTAGATTTCATTTTTATCGACCCAACAAAGATCGCCTTCGTCGCAGGATTTGAGCGTTCCCGAAAAATTGCGCGAATGAAAAATATGCATGTATTCGGTCTGCCATATGTCAGATACAAAGGTTACAATTCCGCAATAACGGGTTTTGCCGAGTGTTAGTCCCGTTTCTTCAAATACTTCGCGTCGGTTACATTCTTCGGGGCTTTCGTGCGGTTCGAATTTACCGCCTATTGCCACCCATTTGTCTTTATTCTGATCGTTTTCTTTTTTCACTCGATGAAGCATCAAGTATTTTCCGTCTTTTTCAATATGGCAAAGGGTTGTGTTAATCATTTTTTTCTTCCTCGGCCGATTTATTAAGTTTGGATGCTTCGTGGGTATAGCTGTTCAAGAAGAAGGTATCCTTATTGAAGTTTTCGGTGTCGAAGACAGCATTATACTGCAGGTTTTCATATTCGCTTAAAAGCTCGGTATAGGGGGAAACATCGCTCCATTTATAGTAATTGTCGTCTTTGTCGATATATCCTACAGTGTTGATAACAGGTAAGGTTTCCGAGAGCTCTAAAAGGTAATTGTCATATTTCGTGAGCTTGACGCCTGCGGTTTTAAGAACAAGGGAAGAAAGGTAGTTAACGCTTAGCTTATCAATTTCCTTTTCCTCTATATCATAGTTTGCCCAGATATAGAAAGGCGTTATATGGCGCTTTTGCTCCTGCTCGATAGTGAGGTTTGAAAGGTTGTCAACTCCTAAAATTTCCGAAATAAATTCGGTTTCGACATTGGGCTGATGGTCGCCGAACATACAGATAATAGTGCGCTCCTTGACGGTGGAAAAATATTCAATCAGTTTTTTGAAAGCATTATCGCTCTGCTTGACGAGGGAAAGATATTTATTTGCTTTGATATAATCTTCGTCGGAAGAGGTGATTTTAATCTTTTCGGGGAAGTTGACGCAGCTGTTGGTATAGCCGCCGTGATTTTGCATTGTTACATTAAATGCAAAATAACGCTTGTGTTTATCGTGTTTTTTATAGTCTTCGATAATAAGGTCGTAGTTATAGCTATCGCTTATATATTGGCGTACGAGCATATTTTTGGCATTGGGGTACATTTCTTCGACGAGCTCTTGCAAGTAGTCCGCTTTACTGCCGTTTTGCTGATATTTATCCATCAGCGAAACATCCATAATATCTTCGAGCGAAACAAATCGGTTAAAACCGAAATTTGAATAAACCTCGGTTCTGCGCCAACCTGAAGCATAGTAGGGGTGAAGCGCAAAGGAAGAGTATTTCTGGGCTTCGAGGGTTGAAACCAGAGAAGCCATCGGCTGTTTCACATAAAGCATATAAGCATTACTGCCCGAGGGTAAGAATGCGGTGGTATGTCCTGTCAGAAATTCGAACTCGGTATTCGAAGTGCCCGCACCTATAACGGGGACATAGAGATTGCCCTTTATAGTGTTTTCGGTAAGTGAGCGCATAAATGGCATATAGTCTTTGTTAGTTTCAAACTCACCCAAAACCTGTAAATCGGCAAGCGATTCGTTCATAATACAAATAATATTAGGTGTGTCAGAGGTGGAAATGGTAGTGTCGGTTCCTTCCTCTCGGGAATTGTCTATAACCTCGTCAATCTGATTGGGGTCATAGTCATTGGGAGCTTTCTTGTACAAATATTTGGTGTTTGCGAAGAAATTGAAAACAAAGCCGTAGTTATGATAACCGCGGGTCTGGTTCCAGAAGTCAGGGCGAACGCCCATATCGGCAAAAACGCTTGTAGCGTAAAAAAGTATCAGCACAACCGAAGCAAAAGTGGCTGTCGCCGAACGGGAAATGATTTTTGTTGGTAAATTATATTTCGGAGTTTTCATTTTGACCGCGATAACTGTCAGTAAAATAAAAAGGAAAGAAGCGGTTATAACCTTGTAGTTAGGCGTGAAATCGTAGGTGTTGGCAACGCCTGCCGCGGTTGTAATACTGAGGAAATCCATCGGCTGAAAGGGGGTGCCGCGAAAGTCCATTACATAGCTGTGACCTACAGCCAGACCGAAGCAAATGGTATTCATGGTCAAATATGACGTCTTGAAGCTGCCCGTCAGGGCGAAAAGGACGAAATAAGCGATTATAATTACAAGGTAATTACCTAAAAAACCGAGATATGTCATATTATATATAAACACATTGTTAAGACACTCGGTAACCGTTATAAGTGCTATCGGCATTAAAAACAGGATGACAAAGCCCGCAATCTTGCGTACGGATTCGCTTTTAAAACGAACTGTGTATATAGTACAAAAAGCAATTAAAAAAGGCAAAAACAGGTCAACTGCCATAAGCAGCCAACGAGCAGAAACCGCAAGTGTCGAAAATGTGTTTATGCATAAAATGACAAGTATTAAGGATAAAAGGCATAAAATACTGCCGATGATTTTTGAAGCCTTGGAATAGGTAACTTCAAAAGTATTATTTAAAAATTTCGGGACTTTAACCCAAAAAAAGTCATAAATGCTTTTAGCAAGTTTCTGCAAATTTATCAACTATCCTTTCTAAAAACTCAAACTTATATTTAGTATAGCATATTCTTTCGCTAATAACAATAGTTTTATTGCCGAATAGAATGTATAGGGTGTTTCTGATGGGGAAAGAATATGCAGCTATTATAATAGGTGTAGTGATTCTTGCTGTGATTTTTGGGGTTAAGCGGGTATTAAAGTGTCTATATATTTATATATGTAACAAGTCAAAATAAAAACCGCTTTACAGTTTTACGGGTATAGAGTATAATATATGTGTAGATTTTGATAGAGGTATTTTAGAATGAAAAAGATTTTGGCTTTGTTGCTTACAATTATAATGAGCTTTTCGTTTGCTTCTTGTGGGGAAAGAGGTGCCGATAGCGAAGAAATACAAAAAAGCGGTAAGCTTATGGTTGGTGTTACCCAGTATCAACCTATGAATTATAAGGTGGACGGTGAATGGACAGGCTTTGATACCGAATTTGCGCGTTTGTTTGCAAAAGAAAAGCTCGGTGCGGAAGTGGAGTTTGTTGAAATTACTTGGGCTGAAAGATATGATAAATTAAATGATTATGAGATTGACTGTGTTTGGAACGGTATGACGGTGGACAAACATTGGCAGGATGGTGTAAGTGTTTCGGATCCGTATGTACTTAATTCTCAGGTCTTGGTAATGAACGCTGATAAGGTTGACAACTATGCAAACGGTTACGAGGCGCGCTTGCTTAAATTCGCCGCAGAAAAGGGCTCGGCAGGTTATTATGCCATTGATAGAGAAAACTATAAAAATGTCACATTAGTTGATACACAGGCGCAGGCGCTCGAACTCGTTGCTAACGGAACGGTTGATGCGGTTATAATCGACAGCATAATGGCCGATGCTATGATAGGTGAGGGTAAGACCTATGAGCATCTTGCTAAAGGCTTTAGCTATTCGAGTGAAACCTTCGCGGTGGCTTTCCGCAAGGACTCGGATCTTACAAAAATGCTTAATGAATTTATAGAAGAAATTCAGGATGACGAGCTTTGGGAACTTGCCAATAAGTACGGATTAGCGTTAGCATAGCGAAAAGCTGTGCAATATACACAAAACTTTAGCGCTTTAGTTGTATGAAGTGCTAAAGTTTAATTTTTTTTAAAAAAAGACTTTACAAATTTAGCTTGGTGAAGTATAATAACAACATCGACAACGCACTGGAGGAAAAAACAAATGAAAGTCCACCGAAACTAAAACTGAATACTTTTTATTTTTTTAATGGCTCACTTCACTTGAATAAATTCCTAAAGTGTGCAAAACAACAAAAACAAAACTAAAAAAACAAAATGAAAAAAGAGGTAATTAAAAATGAAAAAATTATTAGCAATCGTACTCTCACTCGTAATGCTCCTTTCCTTCGCAGGATGCGGCGCAGAAAAAACTGATAGCGAAGCTATCAAGGATAACGGCAAAATTGTTGTAGGTATTACGGAATACGCACCTATGGATTATAAAGAAAAAGGTTCTGACGAATGGATTGGCTTTGACGCTGATTTCGCTCGCCTGTTTGCAAAAGAGCTTGGCGTAGATGCTGAATTCATCGAAATCGATTGGGATAACAAATTTATCGAACTCGAATCAGGCACAATTGACTGCGTATGGAATGGTATGACAATCACTGACGAAGCAAAAGCAAATGCAAGTGTTTCTAATGCTTATGTAAAGAATGCGCAGGTACTTGTTATGAAGGCTGACAAGGTTGCTGACATCAAGACTGTCGAAGATGCAAAAGATCTTAAGTTTGCTGTGGAAAAGGGTTCTGCAGGTGCTGCTTGTGCAAAGGATGCAGGTTATAAGAACATCACCGAAGTTGACACCCAGAGCACTGCACTTATGGAAATCCAATCAGGTACTGCTGATGCAACCATCATTGACATCACAATGGCTAACGCTATGACAGGTGAAGGCACAAGCTACGCTGACCTTGCAAAAGGTATCGAATACTCAAGCGAAGAATACGGCGTTGCCTTCCGCAAGGATTCTGATTTAACACAAAAGCTCAACGACTTTATGGCTTCTATTAAGGACAGCGATCTTAAGGCTCTCGCTCAGAAGTATGAATTAACTTTAGCTTAATTAATTATTTTACATAAGTAGTGTTAAGTAGAGGTTCTATTAGGGCCTCTACTTTAACTCTGTGAAAGGGAAGTTTATGTTTATATCGGTTACACTCGATTTGCTTCGGGGTTTTTACGAAACCTTTAAGGTTTTCGGGCTAACACTCTTGTTCGCTCTGCCTTTGGGACTCATTATTGCATTTGGCTCAATGAGTAAGTTCAAGCCTTTAAGCTATCTTATTAAAACTTTTGTATGGATAATCCGCGGAACTCCGCTTATGCTTCAGCTTATCGCCTTTTTCTACGGGCCTGGGCTTTTGTTCGGTATGCGCGCAATGCCTCGCTTTACGGCGGTAATGGTGGCGTTTGTTATAAATTACGCTTGTTATTTCAGTGAAATTTACCGTGGCGGAATTGAGGGTATACCAAGAGGGCAGTATGAAGCAGGTCAGGTGCTTGGTATGACCAAAAGCCAGATTTTCTTCAAGGTGGTTCTTTTGCAGGTTATCAAAAGAATAGTACCGCCTATGAGTAATGAAATTATTACCTTGGTTAAGGATACTTCCCTTGCAAGAATTATCGCGGTTTATGAAATTATCTGGACCGCGCAAAGCTACATTAAGAGTGACGGTCTTATCTGGCCGCTCTTCTACACAGCCGCGTTCTATCTTATATTCTGCGGCGGACTGACACTTCTTTTCGGATATATCGAGAAGAGACTGTCATATTTCCGTTCTTAAAGGGGGAAGAAAAATGTCTGTTTTAGAAGTAAAAGATATTAAAAAAAGCTTCGCTAAATGCGAGGTTTTAAAGGGCATTAGTTTCTCCCTTGAAAAAGGCGAGGTTTTGTCGATTATCGGCTCTTCGGGTAGCGGTAAGACAACACTTCTTCGCTGTCTTAACTTTTTGGAGTTTGCCGAAGAGGGTGTAATTTCGGTAAACGGAAAGCAGATTTTCGACGGCAAGGCGAAAAAGGGCTTGAGCGATGACGAAATCCGTCAGAATCGTTTGCATTTCGGTCTTGTTTTCCAGTCGTTTAATCTATTTCCGCAATATAATGTTCTCGAAAATATCACTTTGGCGCCCAAGCTTTTGAAGCGCGGAACACCTGAAGAAATCGAAGCTCGCGCTCTTTCGCTTATTGAAAAGGTTGGGCTTACCGATAAGATTGAAAATTATCCCTGTCAGTTGTCGGGCGGACAGCAACAGCGCGTGGCTATTGCGCGCGCTCTGGCTTTAGACCCCGATATTCTCTGCTTTGACGAGCCGACTTCCGCTCTCGACCCTGAGCTTACGGGCGAGGTTTTAAAGGTTATAAAGGGACTTAAGAGCAAAGATAGCACTATGATTATTGTAACTCACGAAATGGAATTTGCCAAAAATGTTTCGGATATGGTTATATTTATGGCAGACGGCGTGATTGAAGAAATGGGTACACCAAAAGAAATTTTCGAAAATCCGAAATCGGAGAAGACAAAACATTTTTTAAGTAAATCTTTGGAAGAAATATAGGTGATAATATGGGTACTAATAAAATTACACAAGAAATGCGAAAAGAGTTGTATAAGTTATTAGCGTCTATTGAAACCCCGCAAGATTTGGAAATTTTAATGAATGATTTGTGCACCGATAAAGAGATTGAGCAGATGGCACAGCGTGTTATCGCCGCCCGTCTTTTGATGGAGGGCAAGACCTATAATCAGGTTATCGAAAAAACCGATATTTCGTCGGCTACATTAAGCCGTGTGTCCAGATGTGTTCAGTACGGACAAGGTTATAAAAAGTTCATAAAATAGAATTTAAGCGTCTTGTAAGAAGTGTTTACAAGACGCTTTATATTTTAGTGTCATTGCGAGCGTAGCATGGCAATCTAAAAGCAAATATCAATTCACAAGATTGCTTCGGCACTTTGTTTCTCGCAATGACTATGGTTTATTGATTTTCAGTTTCTACCGATATATTTTTGCCGTCAATATTAAAGGTTATATCTCCGTTGTGGTCAGTGCGGTAAATTTTGGCGTCGGAGTCTTCAAGAGAGTAGAGAGTTTCTTTATGAGGGTGGGAGTAGATGTTGTCTTCGCCCACAGATATTACGGCATATTCGGGTGTGGCCGCTTTTAAAAACGCTTTCGAAGAAGAGGTGTTGCTGCCGTGGTGCGAAACCTTTAGTACATCGCAGTCTAAATCGAGATTTTCTTCTAGCAATAGCTTTTCGGGTTTGGTTTCGGCATCGCCTGTAAACAAGAATCTGATGTCGTTTATTTCTGCCATAACAAACAGTGAACGGTTGTTTTCGTTTGATTTATCGGTGAAGTCTGAAAGAATTGTAATCTGGAATTCGCCGATATTAAAGTTCATACCCTGCTTGGCTTCGTAAAAAGCGGAGCCGTTTTTTATTGCGATATCCTTACCGTTTTTGGCAGAAGAAATGCTTTTATCAAGAAGTGGCGGCATTATAAGGTTTTCGATTTCAAAGTTATCTGCAATTTTTGTAAGTCCGCCGACATGGTCAGCGTGCAGATGCGAAATCACAACAGCGTCAAGCTCTTTGATATTATAATCGGAAAAATTGGTACCCAAGTCATTGGCGGTGTTGGGGAGCCCAACATCTATAAGGGCTGAGTAGCCGTTGCTGTAAATAAGGGTGCAGTCGCCTTGCCCGACATCCATAAATTTCACAAAATCGCTCGAAGTGTCAAACTCGTCGTTTTGGTTTGTCAGCTTGTGAAAATCAAAAGGATTTTTTATCGCATATAACAGTACGGCGAAGATAACCACTGTTATAATCGCCGTAAGTATGATTTTGCTTTTGCGTTTCATTTTATTACTCATCCGAAGCCAATTCCATTTCCATAAGCTGATCTTCGGTTATGAGAACCTTTCTCGGCTTGGAGCCTTCGTAAGGACCGACAACACCGCGCGCTTCCATCTCGTCGACGATACGCGCTGCGCGTGCATAACCGAGTTTCAATTTTCTCTGAAGTAGGGAAGTAGAAGCAAGGCCGTTTTCCACAACAACGCGGATAGCTTCTTTAATCATGGGGTCTTCGTCGGGGCCGTCCTCGGGAAGACCTGTCTTCTGTTTCTTTTCAATAGCTGCCTGACGCTCGATTTCAAACATAACATCACCGTCATAGTTGGCAGGAAGGTCACCCTTTACAAAGTCGACAACGCTCTTGATTTCTTCGTTGCTCACAAAGCAACCCTGCAAACGATGCGGCTTGCTTGTGCCGACAGGGCTAAAGAGCATATCGCCTCTACCAAGGAGCTTTTCTGCGCCTGCAGAGTCGATAATTGTTCGGCTGTCAATCTGCGAAGAGGTGGTAAGTGCAATTCTTGTGGGGATATTTGCCTTAATAACACCTGTAATAACATCAACCGACGGACGCTGGGTTGCTAAAAGCAGATGAATACCTGCCGCGCGCGCTTTTGCGGCGATTCGCGCGATAGAATCTTCAACTTCTTTTGAAGCAGTCTGCATTAAATCTGCAAACTCGTCTATCATTATTACTATGTAAGGCATTTTTTCAACTTCATTGTCCTCGTCGTCCTGCAAGGTTTCAACAAAGGCGTTGTATTCCTCGATATTACGAACCTTGCGGTCAGAAAGCATTTTATAACGCTTTTCCATTTCGGTTACCGCCCAACCGAGAGCGCCTGCGGCTTTTCTCGGGTCGGTCACAACGGGTACCAAAAGATGCGGAATACCGTTATATGGCTCAAATTCGACAGTCTTTGGGTCGATGAGTAATAGCTTTAATTCGTCGGGAGTGTTTTTATATAAAAGGCTTATGATAATCGAGTTTGTGCAGACCGATTTACCAGATCCTGTAGCACCTGCGATAAGGCCGTGGGGCATTTTGGAAATATCGGTTGTGATAATATTACCGCTGATATCTTTACCGAGAGCGACTGTAAGCTTGCTCTTTGCAGACATAAATTCGGGGGCTTCGAGAATTTCGCGAATGTTAACGGCGTTCTTTTCCTTGTTGGGAACTTCGATACCGACTGCCGCCTTGTTAGGTATCGGAGCTTCTATACGAACATTACCTGCCGCAAGGTTTAAAGCGATATCGTCTGCTAAAGCGGTAATACGGCTGATTTTAACACCTGCACAGGGCTGAAGCTCGTAACGGGTCACAGTCGGACCGCGGCTGATATCGACAATTCTTGTTTCTACGCCAAAGCTTTTTAAGGTTTCGACCAGATGCTCTGCAGTAACGGTGGTATCTTGACCTATTCCACCTTTTGAAACCGATGGTTCCTTAAGAAGCGAGAGCGGCGGGAAGACATAACCCTTGTCGGTTGAAGCATCAAGTTCATTAACCTCTTGGGTGAAAACTTCGGTTTCTTCCTTGAAGTCGATTTCCAAGACTTCTTCTTTGGCGGTTTCAAGCGCAGTGTTCATCGTTTCTTTGTCTTCACTGCCCTCTGGGTAGGTGACTTTTTCGGCTTCGGGCACTATATCCTTGCCATGATAAGCGTCAACAAGGCGTTTTTGTTTAGGACTCATACGGGCTCTTTGTTTTTTGCGCTCGAGCGGACCGTCATCGACAGGAATGTCGATATTAAATTGACGGTTCTGCTGCTCTTCGGCGTATTTTGCATAAGCATCTTCGGCGTGGGCTTTTACCGCAACTACCGGTGTTGCCATAGTTTTGAAAAGGGAAATAAGGGTTGTGCTTGTGAGTATCATTAAAAACACGAAAATCAAGAGAATAAGAGTTATTGCCGCACCTGTTTTGCCGAATGCGAGATAGATGGGCTTGCCGAAAAGTGCGCCCAAAAATCCGCCGTTTTGTAGCAAAACGCCGCTTTCGTAAGCGTTTGTAAGATGCTCAAAGTATGACAAATCGGGGTCTTTGGTCGAGAAAACATCAATAACCGCGCCTATAAGCACGACAATTGCGCTGCCTTCAATGAGCTTGGCTTTAATAGAACTTCCCATCTTGTCGGTTGCGAACATAACCGCGATAAAGCCTAATAAGAACGGATAAAAATACGCAGTAACGCCGAAAATTCCGAAAATAAAATTATGTATAAAGGTCCAGATATTCTGACCTTTAATGAAAACCACGCAGAGCAAAAATACCGCTACAGCAAACCATATTACCGAATGTAACTGACGGTTGCCCTCATTTGTCTGCACGGCGCGTTTGTTCTGTTTTTTAGGCGTGGATTTTGTACTTCCTTTTCTTTTTGTCGCCATAATAACTCTCCTATATGTGTTAATTTTCTTCTATCAGTTCGTAAAGTCCGTCTAAAACATCTGAAAGTGTGCCGATTTTATCAATAAGACCTGTTTCGACCGCGCGTTCACCTGAAAGCACTGAGCCGACATCGGTCACCATTTCGCCTGTGTTCATCATAAGCGAAGTGAAGTCGTCTTTCGAAATATCGGAATTTCGCACCACAAAATCGGTTATTCTCTCCTGCATACGCGCAAAGTGGTTAAACATTTGCGGAACACCGATAACAAGTCCGTTTGTTCTGACGGGGTGGACGGTCATTGTAGCGCTCGGCGCTATAAACGAACGCTTTGCCGAAACGGCTAAAGGCACGCCTATTGAATGTCCGCCGCCGAGAACGAAAGAAACTGTCGGTTTTTTCATACCCGAAATAAGCTCGGCTATCGCAAGTCCTGCTTCAACATCACCGCCGACGGTGTTTAAAATTACGAGCAAACCCTCAATTTCCTTTGACTCCTCAACCGCCACGAGTTGCGGAATAATGTGCTCATATTTTGTGGTTTTTGACTGCTCGGGAAGAACATTGTGCCCCTCAATCTCACCGATTACCGTAAGGCAATAGATTTTATGCTTTCCGCAAAAGGTGGTTGAGCCGAACTCCTTTATTTCTTCATTGATTTTGTTTTCGCTGTTTTTGTTATCGTTCATTAAATTCACCCAAAATTAGTATGGTGAGAATTTAACAAATAATTCATAGTTATTATAACATAAAATTTATTGTATAACAAGTTTTTATGCTCGGTTTTCAAAAAAAGATTGTAAAATTATTAACAATATGGTATCATAATATTACAAATATCGACAAAAGGGGAAGACTATGCGAGCAGACGGAAGAAGACTCAAGAACACTGACCCTATGTACAGGGTTGCGGCACACATTATGGATAAGCGTATCGATTCAATGAATATGATAACCATTGATATCCCTTATACGCCTATGCAGGAATATGTAAACAAAAAGCGAAAAGAGGGTATCTCGATAAGCCATATGTCGCTTGTAATTGCGGCTTATTTGCGCACAATGGCAAAGTATCCTGAGCTTAACCGTTTTATTGTTAACAAAAAGGTTTACGAAAGAAACGAAATCGCGGTTGGTATGGTTGTTTTACAGTCACTTGAAAGCCATGAGGGTACAATGTCCAAAATGTACTTCGAAAAAACCGACACGATTTTTGATGTTAATAACAAGATAAATACATATGTAAGTGAAAACCGCGAAACACCCGAAAACAACGGCACCGAAAAGATTATTAAAATTCTTTTGAGTATCCCGGGACTTTTGAATGTTGGTGTTAAGGCGTTTAAGTTTATGGATAAGCACGGTCTTTTGCCAAAGGCTATTATTGATATGTCACCCTTCCATATGAGCCTTGGTATTACCAATCTCGCTTCTATCAGAACAAATCATATTTACCACCATTGTTACGAATTCGGCACTACGAGTATATTTATGGCGATGGGCAATCTTCGCGAAGTTCCCAAGCGCAAGGGCGGAGAGATTATTTTTGAACGCAGTTTGCCCATAGGTGTTACTATGGACGAGCGTATATGTTCGGGTAGTTATTTTGCAACCGCTTTCCGTTATATGAAGAAAATACTCGCTGACCCGCAAGTATTGGAATTGCCGCCCGAAGAAGTGGTTGAAGATACTTGTAAATAAGGCTTGATTTTATGCCGTTTTTAGTATAAACTATATAGAGTTAAAAAATATTTGGAGGAATAAAAATGTTAGTATCCGCAAAAGAAATGCTCAATAAGGCAAAGGCAGGCAAATATGCTGTGGGTCAGTTCAACATCAACAACCTTGAATGGACAAAGGCTATTTTGCAGACCGCTCAAGAGCTTAATTCACCCGTAATCCTCGGCGTATCTGAGGGCGCAGGTAAGTATATGTGCGGTTATACCACAATCGTTGGTATGGTAAACGGTATGATAAATGAACTCGGCATCACAGTTCCCGTAGCGCTACACCTTGACCACGGCTCTTACGAAGGCGCTAAGAAGTGCATCGAAGCAGGTTTTTCTTCGGTAATGTTCGACGGCTCACATTATCCGATTGAAGAAAACATCGCAAAGACTAAGGAATTGGTTGCAACCTGTAACGAATTAGGTCTTTCTTTAGAAGCTGAAGTTGGTTCTATCGGCGGCGAAGAAGACGGCGTTATCGGTGCTGGCGAAGTTGCAGATCCCAAGGAATGCAAAATGATTGCTGACTTAGGCGTTACAATGCTCGCTGCAGGTATCGGTAATATTCACGGTAAGTACCCTGAAAATTGGGCAGGTCTTAGCTTTGAAACTCTCGACGATATTCAGAAGCTTACAGGCGATATGCCTCTCGTTCTCCACGGCGGTACAGGCATCCCTGCTGATATGATTAAGAAAGCGATTTCTTTGGGTGTTTCTAAGATAAATGTTAACACCGAATGTCAGTTGGCTTTCGCTGAAGCAACACGCAAGTATATCGAAGCTGGTAAAGATTTACAGGGTAAGGGTTTCGACCCGAGAAAGCTTTTAGCAGACGGCACACAGGCTATCAAAGATACTGTTAAAGAAAAGATGGAACTTTTCGGTTCAGTAAATAAGGCATAATAAAAAATGTAGGGGAGGGTCTCTGTGCCCTCCCTTTTTTAATTATTCGGGAGGGGCTGGAACCCCTCCCCTACAAATAAAAACAAGCAGGCGGAAATTTCCGCCCGTTTAGTTTACTTATTATCAATCTCAAAATAGTCTTCAAGTCTATCTACAAAGGCATCGGCGATGGTTTCGTATTCGTCATCGTCTTCGATTTCGTAGAAATATTCTTCGCCGTCTTCTTCGCCTACCTTAACGATTACCAATTCTCCGCTTTCGTCAAGCATTTTCTTAGGGTCTTCGAAGGTGGGGAGAAGGGCCAAATATCTTGCCTCGTCGGTTTCGATAGCGTCGAGTATTTCGAAGCTGTATTCCTTTCCGTCGTCGTCGGCAAGGGTAATTATATCGGGATTGTATTCGTTGTTCTTTTCTGCCATAGTTATCACTCCTTAAAACTATTCTAATATTATTCGTGCGATAAGTCAATATCTTTCTTTTTTTCGAAATCCAAAACTTTTCTGAACTGTGTTTCGTATAGCTCCTTATACTTTTCGCTTTTTCCGATAAGCTCTTCATGAGAGCCTTCTGCAGTTATTATACCCTTTTCGATAACCATTATTTTGTCTGCGGCAATAACTGTTGAAAGTCTGTGGGCGATTACGATACTTGTTCTGCCTTTCATTATGTTGTTAAGCGCGTCGCTTATAAGATTTTCGGAGATTGAGTCGAGCGAGGAGGTCGCTTCGTCCAGTATTAAGATTTTCGGATCTTTGAGCACTACGCGTGCTATGGATACGCGCTGTTTTTCACCGCCCGAAAGCTTGAGTCCGCGGTTGCCGACGATGGTTTCGAACTTGTCAGGCAAGTTCATAATAAAATCGTAAATGTTAGCAACCTTGCAAGCGTTTTCGATTTCTTCCTTTGTGGCATCGGGTTTTGCGTACAAAAGGTTTTCGAGAATTGTGCCGTTAAAGAGGTAGGTGTCTTGCGTGACAATACCGATATTTGTGCGAAGATATGACAAATCGAAATCTTTGACATTTACTCCTGCGACTTTGACTTCGCCCTCTACCGAATCATAAAGACGGGGAATCATACCGATAATGGTCGATTTGCCAGCCCCCGAGGTACCGACAATGGTATACATTTTGCCTTTTGGAACAGTGAAGTCCACACCCTTCAAAATCTCTTTGTTTTCTTCGTAAGCGAAGTGCACATTCTGAAATTCAACACAACTGTCGCTAAGGTCGGGTTTTTGGGGATTTTCGGGGTTTTCGATTAGGTGAGGACGGTCAAGATATTCGAAAATACGGGAGAAGAGTGCTAACGAGCGGATAAAGTCAACCTGCAAATCGAGAAGCATCCGCACAGGTTGATAAAGGCGGTTTACAAGCGCTACCACAACCGTGATATCACCGACAGTAAGTCCGCTTTCACCTTGACTCATAATAAAGAAGCCGCCTGCGAAGTAGATGCACAAGGGGGCAATCTGGATAAACATTCCAAGGAAAACATGGAACCAACTGCCAGCGCGACGCTCTTTAATGGTGGTTTTTGTAACCTCATTGTTGATAGAGCGGAATTTCTGGTACTCGGTTTTTTCTTTGGTGAAAAGCTTTACGAGCATCGAACCGCTGACCGATAGGGTTTCGTTTATGTGGGTGTTAAGCTCGTCGCTCTTTTCTTGAACCTCGCTTGCTAACATCCAGCGTTTTTTACCGACTGCTTTTGTCGGGAATATAAGCAAGGGGATTACGATAAGTCCCACAATTGCAAGTCGCCAGTCGGTATAGAAAAGGTAGAATACGCAGGTGCCGACCGTCAGAATATTACTCACAACCGATGTTAGCATTACCGATATTACAGCACTTACGCCGTTGATATCGCTGTTCATTCGGGTTATGATGTCGCCTTGCTTTTCATTTGTGAAAAAGGCGTGGGGCATGTGCTGAAGATGGTCGTACATCTCGTTTCGCATATCAAATATAATCTTTTGTGATATCCAAGAGTTTATGTATTGCTCGAGGACACTTATTATTTGCGATAGCGATAGCACTAAAAATGCTAAAACCAACAACTGCACAAGAAGTCTCATACTGCCGTCGGCAATTATCGAGTCAACGATTTTACCCGTTATGATTGATGGGAAAAGTCCCAATATCGCCGATATTATAAGTGCGGCAAAAACGAGCAAGAATTGCCACTTGTACGGTTTTAGGTAAGAAAGTATGCGCAAAAGCAATTTTTTATCCATTTTAGGTTTGTTCTGTTTTTCGGCTTCGGTAAGAAAGCCTCGCGGACCGCCTATTCTCATAGGACCGCGCATTCCCGCTGGGGGTGGGTTCATAGGTCTCATAAAGTCACTTCCTTATAGGTGTATTTTAACATATTGCACAAAGAAATGTGTGAACAAATATGCATTCTTACAAAATGCACAAAAGTTATCAACTTTCTCTTGACAAACTGTGCATTATTCATTATAATAAAGACAGAAAAAGAAAGGAGGAGCTAGAAACAATGAAAGAGTTAACTCCACCTGAAAGGTTTCTCAAATAAATGAAAGGCGTGATTCCAATGAAGTAAGAACTTTGAAACTCAAAAAACCTTCAAACATTTAAGACTTTTTTAGCACAGAAAATAATAATAATTCCTGAAATTTATAAATTTTTTATATATAACACCAGGCGGTGATAAAATGAAAGGTATTAAACGTTTTATCAAATAAACTGTTAGGGTGAGTCCAATGTACAATTTAAATTTTAAAACTTAAAGTTTTTGAAATTTGCAAAAATGATAACTGGGGGAACGCCCCGAGAAATAAAAAAATAATGCCGTTTTAACGGTATGCAAAAAAAGGTGAAATTTTAAGTGATAGACACAACTGAATATTATTAAGAGCGGTTATGAATGGATTAGTTCATAACCGCTTTTTTGTGTTCGCATTTGGAATTACATAGCGTACAAATTGTTAATTCACATTATGAAAAACCCGCCAACCAGTAATGGAAGGCGGGGTTTGGGTTTCTAATTACATAAGGCTTTTGTAAAGTGCTTTGATGTCTTCAACAGTAACATCCTTCGGGTTGCCGGGGCGGCAAGCATCAGCAAAAGCATCAGCTGAAAGTGCGTCAAGGTCTTCTTCTTTAACAACACCCTTGAGTGAGCAAACGATACCAACATCTTCAGCGAGCTTGCGAACAGCTTCAACTGCAGCTGCGCGGTATTCTTCTTGAGTCATCTTTTCTACGCCTTCAACACCCATAGCGATTGCGATATCGCGGTATTTGGTGCCTGTAGCTTCAGCGTTGTAAGCCATAACAGCGGGGAGAAGTGTAGCGCAAGCCTTACCGTGAGGCATATCATAGTAAGCCGAAAGTGTGTGAGCCATAGAGTGATCAACACCAAGACCTACATTAGAGAAGCCCATACCTGCGATGTACTGACCTAAAGCCATACCTTCGCGGCCGTCAGCTTCGCCCTTGCAAGCAGCTCTGAGTGAGCGGCCGATAACTTCTATAGCTTTAATGTGGAACATATCGGAAAGCTCCCAAGCACCCTTGGTTATGTAGCCTTCGATAGCGTGTGTCAAAGCGTCCATACCTGTAGCGGCTGTGAGACCTGCGGGCATTGAAGCCATCATATCAGGGTCAACAACAGCTACTATCGGGATATCGTTGGTATCAACGCAAACGAACTTGCGTTTCTTTTCAACATCTGTAATAACATAGTTGATGGTAACTTCTGCAGCAGTACCTGCAGTTGTGGGAACTGCGATAATAGGAACGCATTTGTTTTTGGTGGGGGCGACGCCTTCGAGTGAACGAACGTCAGCATATTCGGGGTTGGTGATAATAATACCGATAGCTTTTGAGGTGTCCATTGCAGAACCGCCGCCAACAGCTACGATACAGTCAGCGCCCAAAGCCTTGAAAGCGGCAACGCCGTTTTGTACGTTTTCGATTGTGGGGTTAGCCTTGATGTCGGAATAAACGCCGTATTCAATACCTGCATTATCTAAAACTTCGGTAACCTTTTTAACAACGCCAAACTCGATAAGACCGGGGTCGGTAGCTAAGAAAATTTTCTTAAATCCTCTGCGAACGATCTCGTCGGGGATAGCGTTTATGGCTCCTGCGCCGTGGTAGGAAGTTTCGTTTAAAGTAAATCTGTTCACTTAAAACACCCTTTCATTTAATTTGATATTTTCATTTTACAATATTTGATTTGATATTGCAACAGTTAAATGGTTAAAATATTAATCTTTTGTGTGGGAAATATGTAATCACCCCTGCGACCAAAACTAAAATGGCAAGGGTGATTTTCTTTTAATTACCGCCTGGGCCGTCTTTACGTTCACGGTCATCATGGACCTCAATTTTGCCTATTATCTCGCCTGGTTTAATGTGCTCTCTACCTTTTGGACGGTCATCCTGTTTTGGTTTTTGTTCGATTTTCTTATCGTCATTCATTGCTATAACTCCTTTCTGTTGTTAGTATTAGTTTTGAGATTTAATTTCATTCAAATCATTAGTAGGCGGTATACAAGCTTTTCCTTTACATACATAATAGGTGGTCTTGCCATCTTTTAGCGAATATTCTTTTGTGGGTTTGGTTAAGAGATTAATTATTGTATTTGTGGGGAAAGCCAAAGGTAAACTTTTAGTATCGGTTTTATCATCAGCTACAATGGTAACTTTCATTGGCGGCTCGTTATATTCTAAAAGTGCCACTAAAAACATTGCGTGATTGGTTGGATATTGTGAAGCTTCGGAAGAGATAAAATCCAACTGCTTTTCTGCCAAGTCTTTATATTTATCATCCGAGGTCAAAAGATACAGCTTTACAAAATTATACGCCATTAGCGAATTACCGCTTGGAATTGCACCGTCATAGGTTTCTTTCGGTCGCAGTATTAGTTCTTCACTTTGAGTGCCGTATAAATAAAATCCGCCTACATTATCACTAAAATCATTTACTACCTTATCACACATCTGCTTTGCACGGATTAAATAGCTATTGTCCAAGGTTGTTCGGTATAAGCAAAGTTGGGCAAATATATAACTTGCATAATCATCTAAAAAGCCTTTTACACCACGTTTTCCGTCGCGGAAGCTTACAAATAGTGTATTATCTTCACAAAGATATTTCCGTATAAATTCGTCAGCTTTTTGTGCAGCATTTAGATAAATATTTTTTTGGCTTACAAGATATAATTCGCACATTGCGGCTATCATCAAAGAGTTCCATGAGGTTAAAATCTTGTCGTCTAAATGAAGCGAATACCGATTTTTTCTAAACTGTTGTAGTTTGGGCAAAAATTCTTCAAATGATTTATCATTAGGGTCGCTGTGTAGCAGATTAGGGATACTTTTTCCTTCAAAATTTCCTATGGGTGTTATATCAAAATGCTGATTAAACTTTTCTCCGTTGGTTTCACCCAAGACACCAATAATTTCATCAGGAGTAAATAGATAATATTTTCCCTCTTCGCCCTCGCTGTCGGCATCCTGTGCGCTGAAAAAACCGCCGTCCTTTGATGTCATTTCACGCAAAATATAATCCGCTGTTTTCTCTGCAATTTCAAGATATAAATTATTGTTGGTTATAGAATATGCCTTACAGTAGCTGAGTATCAGCAACGCGTTATCATACAGCATTTTTTCAAAATGTGGAACAAGAAATTTTTTATCGGTCGAATACCGGCAGAAACCAAACCCAATATGGTCAAACATACCGCCTCGGTACATTTGTGTGAGTGTGTGTTCCGCCATTTGCAGACAGTTTTTATCTTTATATCGCTCATAGTAGGAAAGTAAAAACAAAAGGTTGTGTGGCGTCGGGAATTTGGGTGCACGACCGAAACCTCCATATTTTTCATCATAGATTTTCCTATAAATAGACACGGCGGAATGGGTTAAATCTATTTTAGCATTATCATTGTAGTTTTCGGTTTTATTTAAATGATTTATAATTTTATCTGATTGCTCAAGTAACGAACTCCTGTCATTTTCCCAAGCTTCGTGTATGACAATAAGCAGTTCTTTAAAGCCTATCATACCGTCACGGGATGTTTTTGGGAAATAAGTTCCTGCAAAAAACGGTTTTTGGTCTGCAGTCATAAAAATACTTGTGGGCCAGCCGCCACTACCTGTAAACGCCTGACATACCGACATATAAACGCTGTCAATGTCCGGGCGTTCTTCCTTATCAACCTTTATAGAAATAAAATAGCGGTTTAAAATCTCTGCTATTTCGTCATTCTCAAAACTTTCGTGGGCAAGCACATGACACCAATGACAAGCGCTGTATCCAATACTCAAAAATATAGGTTTGTCCTCATCTTTGGCACGCTCAAATGCCTCGGCACACCAAGGATACCAGTCTACAGGATTTTCTTTGTGCTGTAAAAGATAGGGACTTGTTTCATATTGCAAACGGTTACTCAATTTATCACCTCCATTATAATTCGGGATGTTCAGACATAACTTTTAAGCGATTCCAACGGCGGTCAATCTCTTGCTGAATTGTATTACGAATTTCTGCGTAGTTTTCGCCACACAAATGCTTTGTTCTTCCCATCATTTTCAACCAATCCTTTACAGGAATTTTTTTGCCTTTAGCTTCAGGGTTAAAGGAAAGGGAAGTGATACCTTTCTCAACCTCATATAGTGGGAAATAACAACTGTTTACTGCGGCAGAAATAACCTTTCGCTCGGTGTAGGGCTTATCACCCCAGTTGAGCGGACAGGCGGATAAACACTTTATATAAGCCGTTCCGTAATTTTTTGCGTAATACTGTGCCTTTGCCGCTTTTTTAATAAAATCGTTTGGCTCACTCTCGGCGGCGGTAGCAACATAAGGCATACCCGTAGCCGCCATAATGCGCGGCATATCCTTATTGAAAAAACTTTTTCCCCACTGGTTACTTCCAAGGTGCGAGGTCGCACTTTTAGCACCCATAGGTGTTGAATAGGATAACTGATAACCTGTATTCATATAACCGCCGTTATCATACTCAAAAAGAATTACAGGGTCGTTTCTAAGGGCAGTACCCAAAGCCGAGCCCATACCGATATCCATACCGCCGTCACCGCTGACCATAATAAACGTGATATCACCCTTCGGCAGTTCGCCACGTTCTTGCATCTTGTGATACATCTTAGAAAGTCCCGCTAAAGTTGCGGCGCCGTTTTGAAACAGATTGTGCACATAGGGAACTTTAAACGCAGTCTTTGGATAACCTGTTGTGACAACCATACCACAGCCCGTCTGAAACAGGAGTACAACATTACCCTCAATTCCTCGAAGAAGCAGGTTGACATTGACAGGTATACCACAGCCGGGGCAAGCGCCGTGACCAGGGGCTAATCGTTTTGGTCGTGCTGTAGTATCACGTACTGTACCGCCTCTGACAGTTATCTTATCGTCTTCTTCAGCGCAAGAGATAAGAATAGGGGAATTGTTATCAGTAATTGGCTCAAAATAAGGTTTGGGATCAAAATCGGTTTCTCCCGGATAGATACCGACGTAATCAAAGTCGGAGGCATTCTCCTCATAGCAAGAATTAAACAGGTCTATTGCATCTTGTTCAAAAAAGTCGCGTCCGCCAAGACCGTATATACGGCTGATAACTTTAGGGGTCAATCCTTTTTGCTGTAAAGCGGCTCTAATCTCTAAGGACATATTACCTCCGTTTGCACCATAGCTGTCCTGCCTGTCAGCAATAAGAATAGTGCGCGCTTTTTTACATAAATCGGCGATTTGCTCTGATGGAAAAGGACGAATCACACCAAGGGAAAACACACCTACTTTTTTGCCATCGTTTCTGAGCTTATCCGCGGCCGCTTTGGCTGTAAGATAGGCAGAACCCAATACAAACAATAATATCTCTGCATCCTCGGTCTTATAGGATTTCACGGTGTTAAGTTTTCTGCTCGATAGCTGTTCATATTCGGCAAATATTTCGGGAATTACGGTGCGTGCCTTTTCCATTGCCAAATGAAGCTGATATTTGTTGTTCATCAAATCAGGCTCGTTCATATATGAGCCAATTGTAACAGGCTGTTCGGGATTTAACGAAGTGTTATCGGTATTTATAGATCCGATAAAATTTTGCACAGTTTCGTCGTCTGCGAACACATAGCAGTTTCGTTTTTGATGGCTGGTGAAAAAGCCGTCAAATGCAACAATAACGGGCAGTCTTAACTTTTCGGCAATTTTAATAGCACAAATATTGCAGTCATATACCTCCTGCGGTGAATCTGCAAACAGAATTATCCAACCTGTATTGAGGGTATACATTATATCACTGTGGTCACCCTTTATTGAAAGCGGTCCCGATACGGTACGGCAGGCAATATTAAGCACCATGGGAAGACGCGTACCCGATTGTACAGGTAGTTGCTCTAGGGCATATAATAGTCCGTTAGCGGAGGTTGCGTTAAAAACTCTGCCGCCTCCTGTAGAAGCCCCGTAACAAATACCTGCGGCACTGTGTTCGCCTTCTGCAGGTATTAAAGCGATAGAATGCTCACCGTCTGCACCCATTTGGTCTAAATATTCTGCTATCTGTGTGGACGGAGTAATAGGATAGTAGCCCATTACGTGATAATTTATTTGCTTTGCAGCATAGGCGGCAAGCTCGTTACCGCTTTCGAATAATAGCTTCTGTTTTGCTGTCTCCATTTTACATAAGACCTCCGTCTACTCTTCTTTCATCTAAATATGATTCGCTCGTTACCCAAGGGTCAGCACCTGCTGGTTCAAAATCAAGACTATCTGTTATCAAGTCTTTATTGCGTACAAACCATTTTTTATCGGGGTGTTCGTTTTCTTTCCCTGTGACCAAAGCACCTGTCGGGCATACATCAACACACCTAAGACACCCTTTACAGTGGTGGTAGTCAAGACCTCTGTTCATCATAGTAGGCTTACCCTTATATTCGCCATTCGTAAACTGAAACACCATATCGGGACAGGTTGTGTCACAAAGTCCGCAATGAATACATTTTTCGGGCAGAAATAGAGGAATAAAGCCCTCTCTTGAAGGGGAGAGGTCATTAGATACAGTGCTTCCAAAATGCGGATTAGCGCCACCAAGCGGTGCATTTTCATATCCCCACTTACTGCGGATTTCCCTATATTCTACCCTCGGAAAACGACCGTCAGGTAAAAAAGATTGACTTGTCACATTATTAAAACCTAATTCAATTCCTTTTAGGTTGTTTTCAAGCATTGTGGGATATTTTTTGCCCAGTGTGTCAGTAACTAACTCTTTCACCGCTTCTATAGGAATAAAACTCGATGCTTTAGCAACAGCCCCTAACATAACCATATTAATTCGGCTTTTGCTTTCCAGTGCTAATTCCAAAGCGTTTACACAACATACCGTTCCTGCATATAGACGAAGCTCGTTACGAATTTCATCAGGAGACGTATCGGTGTTAACCACCAAGGTGCAATTTTCATCTACACCTGCGGTGACAGGAAGAGTTTTTGACAGTGCGTGGTGGAACAACACCAAAAGATTGGGATGCTCAACAGGGCTATTATGCAAAATATCACGATCATGTGCACTCCATCGCACATAAGATTTAACAGGTGAACCTCGCTTTTCAGAACCGTAGCTTGAAAATGCTGCGGCATTGAGGCCTAAATACGCGGCACCAAGCTCACCAAGAAGTTTTCCGCAAAGATTAGCGCCGAGTCCGCCGATGCTTTCAAGCCTCATTTCATAACAGCCATTTTCATTTATCATGGGCAGACTAACCGTATATGTTTGACGATCTTTATAAATTTTAGATTTGTTTGCCATACTACTCTCCTTGTAATTTTTTATTATTATTTACACTATAATCGGTCAATATGTGAAAGTTGGAAAGTATAGCGTAAAACTTAAAGGGATAAAATATAATTGAAATATATTTTTGGAGGGAAAACAATGAAACGTGATGAAATGCCGGTAGGATTTTCGATGGCTTTGGCTCAAAACCCCGAAGCTATGCAAAAATTTGCAATGCTCAGTGAAAGTGAAAAGAAGCAAATAATAGACGGGACACATTCGGTTAAATCAAAACAAGAAATGCATGAGTATGTTAATAAGCTCATTAACATTTAAAACCACAGACAAACTCGTCGGTGGTTTTAGCTTAATTATATTCAAATTCAAAACTTGCCTTATCGGTGGTAAATTCACACAAGACTTTGCCTTTATGCGAAAATCTATAATACGCCTCGCAAGATGCACTTTCGTGTATTGTTCTGCACATATCACCATTTGTGGGTGCCGCCAATGGTTGAGTGTTCTTATTTAATAACTTGGCAGTGAGTTCAAAATTTCCTTGCTTTACGGTAACAGTATTTTTGTTAATTTGTTTTATTTTCGCACCAAGATATGTGGCAATTCTATATTCCTTTCCATTAAGCAGAACAACACTGATAATACCTGTAAAATGAATTCCCAAAAGTGGTATATCGGCTACTGACAACATTAAAGAATTATCTTCAAAACAGCACTGCGTCCAAATATATTTTTTCGGGAAAGAGCGACCGCAGTCACCTTCGATATATCCTATACTATTTTTAAATTTATATAGTTGATCGTTTACTGTAATTTGACCGTTAATTTTGTGCGACATACTGTATACACTGTGTCTACATTGCATAAACGGAACAAATTTAAACGGTCCCATAATATCATAGCCAATAGGGGAAAGGTCTTTAAACCGAAGCTTCCCTTTAAGCTCTAAATTATCATTTTTGAAATCGAGTGTTATTCCTTTTTCGGAAAAAATACAATTACCTATTTTTACATATAACGGTTTTTTACGGTATTCCAATGTATTAAAAGGTATATTAAAAGCCTTTTGGTCGGTTATTATTTGAAGCGAAGCGGATTTTTTATTACCGTTGCAATGATACGCAGGTATAAATGCGATTGTTTTGTCAGCGGTACTGCATTTAAAGTACCACCCCTTGAAATATCCCAGATTACTCATCCCGCTTTCATAATAAAATGGTTATATCTATAGAATTTCTTAATATCGGGAAGATATACAGTAATTGAGATTTTCTTGCGGAGTGATTTTTCGGCTTCGAATATATTTTTATTTCTTTTCATAAATTTTATAAAGGCATGTTTGAGGTGATTTTGTGGAGATATTAAAGCGCGGTATGCTGCCGTTGTTTTTGGTTGTGATGGTGTGCGCGGTTTCGGTGTATTTTTATGCAGAGGAAAATGTGTCATTTGTTATGGGAAGTGAAATCGAGGGGCAAGAAACCGTCATAATCGACGCAGGGCACGGCGGGTTTGACGGGGGCGCGGTGGCGAATGACGGAACGGTCGAAAAGGATATAAATTTGAACATTTCGTTAACTCTTGAAAGGCTCTTGAAACAGAACGGATTTCGTGTTATAATGACAAGAGAAGCCGATGTTTCGACCGAGGATACCGAATCGGCGCAGATTGCTTCCAAAAAGAAAAGCGACCTTAGAAACCGCCTTAATTTAATGAGGGATAATCCCGATGCGATTTTTGTGAGCATCCACCTTAACAAGTTCACAACCTCTTCGGCGGTTGGCTCGCAAGTGTTTTATAGCCGTAATGAACATGCGCGTATATTGGGTGAGAAGATACAGGGCGCGATCGTAAGCCTTATTCAACCCGAAAACACGCGGGTTAACAAGCAGGCGACGAGTAGTACATATTTGCTTTATAATGCGACTGTGCCGGCGGTTTTGGTGGAGTGCGGTTTTTTAAGTAACGCGCAGGAATTGGAAAAACTCAAGAGCTGCGATTATCAGAACAAAATGGCTTTCGGAATTTATTGCGGAATTTTAGAATATTTTAAGGAGAATGGCAATGGCGGCCAAGTCTAAAGTTGTATATGTTTGCTCCGAGTGCGGATATGAAACTGCAAAATGGATGGGTAAATGTCCGTCCTGTAATAGCTGGAGTACTTTGGAGGAAGATGTGCGTGTGCATAAGACAGCCTATAGGGTGGGTGCTGTCAGCGTGCCTACAGCCACCGCGAAACCGCTTTCACAGATAGATGTTACCGACGAGGAACGCTTTGTGACAGGTATAAAAGAGCTTGACCGCGTGCTCGGTGGAGGAATTGTTAAAGGTTCGGGTGTGTTACTGAGCGGTGACCCTGGAATTGGCAAATCCACCATTCTTTTGCAGGTTTGCAACGCTTTGCAAAATCAGATTGATATACTTTATGTTTCGGGTGAGGAATCGGCAACACAGATTAAAATGCGCGCCGAGAGAATCGGTGTCGAGAGTGATAATGTCACTGTTATGACCGAAACTGACGCGCAGATAATTAGTAACTACATAATTTCGGCAAAGCCGAGCATTGTCATGATAGATTCTATTCAGACAATGCAAATCGGCGAGTTGTCTTCGACGGCGGGAAGTATCGTTCAGGTCAGAGAATGCACAAATTTACTGCTTCGTACCTGTAAAAGCCTTAATATCCCGATTTTCATTGTCGGTCATGTCAACAAGGGCGGCGATATTGCAGGACCCAAGGTTATGGAGCATATTGTTGATACGGTGCTCTATTTTGAGGGCGAGCGTAACCAGTCTTACCGAATTTTGCGCGCTATAAAGAACCGCTTTGGCTCTACTAATGAAATCGGCGTGTTCGAAATGAGCGAAGCGGGACTTCGCGAGGTTGAAAACCCGTCTGCGATGCTCTTGTCGGGTAGACTTACCGATGTTTCGGGGGCTTGCATTACCTGTGTTATTGAGGGTACGCGCCCGATTTTAGCCGAGGTTCAGGGGCTTGTTACCACAACAGGCTTTGGCAATCCGCGAAGAACGGCAACGGGTTATGATTATAACCGACTGAACCTTTTGCTTGCGGTCTTGGAAAAGCGGATGGGACTTTATTTTTCGAATCTTGACACTTATGTAAATATCGTCGGCGGTATGCGACTTGACGAGCCTGCGGCTGATTTAGCTGTGGCGATGGCGCTTGTGTCAGGTCTTCGTGATATCGCGATTGACGAGCATACCATAGCTTTCGGCGAAATCGGTCTTTCGGGCGAAATTCGAACTGTGCCCAGAGCCGAGGCGCGTGTAAACGAGGCGGCAAGGCTCGGTTTTACAAAATGTATTTTGCCGCGTGCTTGTCTTAAGCAGATTACAAACTGTCCGTCTTCAATCGAGCTTGTCGGTGTCAGCAATCTCGGACAGGCACTTTCGGTTATCCGTTAAGCGCGAAATGAAATAAGGGCAGCTGTTCTCTAAAGAATTGACATTACTTAAGATTTCAAGCTGACAGTAACCGTCGCACTGATAGGCGCAGTTTTCGGCACACTGGATTAAACCCAAAATAATCACTCCCTAAATAATATAGGCAGTTTTATTCTCTTTATTTAAAATAAAATGTAAGGACTAAAAAATGGAAAACTTGAATTTTACAATTGGAAAAAATTTGCAGATTTTAAGAAAAAAGAATAAATTAACCCAAGCAGAGCTTGGAGAAAAGCTTAATTATTCCGACAAGGCAGTTTCCAAATGGGAAAAGGGCGAATCGCTTCCGCCTATTGAGGTGTTTTATAAAATAAGCCGTCTTTACGAGGTGAGTCTTGATAATATTGTGGGGGAAGAGAAAATCAAACCCGCGCTTATTGAAACTTCGGATATGCGCAAGAGATATCTTCATATCACCCTTTTAAGCGTTCTTGCAGTCTGGCTTGTGGCTTTGGTACTGTTTGTATTTTTACATATTTTTTCGGGTAATTATTATCCTATGTGCTTTGCCTGGGCGGTGCCTGTGTCGGCTATAGTCGGCATTGTTTTTGACGCTATATGGAACAAATGTAAGATTCTTTTTTGGCTTATATCCGCGCTTGTATGGAGTGCTCTCTTGTGCACAGCGGTTCAGCTTGTGCACTTCAATATTTGGGAAATTATGCTTATTGGAATACCGCTTCAGATAGGTATTATTATCTGGTCGAGAATGGTGAAGAAATGATTATCGGCAACGATTGGGACGAGATTTTAAAGGATGAGTGGCAAAAGTCTTATTTTAAAGAGCTTTGCGATTATCTCGATATAGAGTATACGACACAGACGGTTTATCCCAAACGCGAGAATATATTTAAAGCGCTCGAATATACTTCCTTTTCTGATACAAAGGTGGTTATAATCGGGCAGGATCCCTATCACGGTGAAAATCAGGCGCACGGGCTTTGTTTTTCGGTGCTCGACGGGGTTAAGTTTCCGCCCTCACTCCGCAATATTTTCAAGGAATTGGAAAGCGATGTCGGAAGGCCGATAGGCGAGAGTGGTCAGCTCGATTCTTGGGCAAAGCAGGGTGTTTTACTGCTTAATAATGTATTGACTGTACGCGAAGGTCAGCCTACAAGCCATAAGGGTAAGGGTTGGGAAATTTTCACAAGCCGTATAATTGAAGAACTTAACCGCAAAGAAACACCCGTGGTATTTTTGCTGTGGGGCGCTCACGCCGAGAAAAAGGCGGAAAAAATCACAAATCCTATTCATAAAAAGCTTATAACCGTTCACCCGAGTCCGCTTTCGGCTCACCGAGGTTTTTTCGGGTGTAGGCATTTTTCAAAGACTAACGAAATTCTTATAGCAAATAATATGGAACCGATAGAGTGGTAAAAATAGGTTGTTGACAAATAATGTCAAATGAGATATAATTTATCCGTAATTTTTGCGAAAGGTGAATTGCTATGTCTAAAGGAATTGTCCGCGCAATAGATAAAATGGGTAGGGTTGTAATCCCTAAGGAACTCAGAAAACAGTTGGATGTAAAAAATGAGGTCGACAGTTTTGAAATTTATCAGGACGGCGACAAAATTATACTCGAGAAATACCGTCCGTTCTGTATTTTTTGCAACAAGTTGGGACCGAGTGTTAAGCTTGGTGAATATACGGTTTGTACCGACTGTATTGACAAGCTTAATGAGGCCAGAGATAATATGAAATAAACACTTGACAAAGATTTTCTTTGGTGGTATAATTTTTAAAAATGTTAAATGCGCTGACGGAATTATTGCTTAATTTCGGTGTTCAGAGAGCCGTGCGGTTGGTGAAAGCGCGGTACACTTTTTTAAGTCAAGTCTCATTCCTGAGCAGAGCGGCTGAAATTTTAGTAAGTTGCTACGGCACGCACCGTTACCAAGGCGAAAGGCTTGTTGGAGCTTTACTGAGTGACCGTTTTGTACGGTAAACAGGGTGGTACCGCGAATTTGTTTATTCGTCCCTGAGAGTGTTAATACATTCTCAGGGATTTTTTAATGTAAGAAAGTAGGTAATTTTATGAAAATCAAAATCGCAGACAGAACATTATGCACGGGCAGTGCAGTACTCGGTTTTAAGGAAAAAATCGAAATTGCGCGTCAGCTTGAAAAACTATCTGTAGATGCTATTGAACTACCTAAAATTGAAAATGATAAAACCGATATATTGTTAACCCGCACTATCGCTTCGTTTGTAAAAGGCGCTGTAATTTCAGTCGCTGTAGTAACAAAGACTGATGTTGACAAGGCGGCTTTGGCGCTTAATACTGCGAATAATCCGCGTATCAGAGTAGAACTTCCTGTGTCTTGCGTGGGAATGGAATATTCTTTGCATATAAAGGCACCCAAAATGGTTGAAATGATAAAGGATATCGTTTCTTATGCTAAGGAAAAATTCTCTGATGTTGAATTTTGTGCTGTTGATGCCACAAGAGCCGAGCCCGACTTTTTGAAAGAGGCTGTAAACACAGCCGTTGAAGCAGGCGCTAAGGTTATCACCTTGTGCGATACCACAGCCGAAATTTTGCCCGATAAGTTCGGCGAGTTTGTGGCAGATTTTGCTGAATGCGGTGCCGAGCTCGGTGTTATGTGTGAAAACAAGAACGGATTGGCTGCTGCAGATGCTATTACTGCCGCAGGTAAGGGTGCTACCACAGTTAAAACCTGTGTCGGCGGAAGCATTACACCGCTCGAAACCTTTGCAAGTATTCTCAAAAATTGCGGTAACGGATGCGATTTTGAAGCATCAGTCAAATTCACCGAGCTTAATCGTATTATAAATCAAATCAGTTGGATACTCGGCAACGCTAAGACCGAAAAGAATTCGGCAAGTGCGGTTTCGTCTTATGAAAACGATATGGAATTGGATGCTAACGACGACAAGGAAACTGTACTTTCGGCAGTTTTGAGCCTCGGCTACGATTTGTCCGAAGAAGACGGTGCCAAGGTTTATGACGAATTTTTGCGTGTTGCCGACAAAAAGCGTATTACCGCTAAGGAATTGGACGCTATTGTTGCCAATGTTGCTTTACAGGTTCCGCCTACATATAAACTTATCAATTATGTTGTAAACAGCGGTAATATTATTACTTCCACCGCGCAGATTGCCCTTGAAAAAGACGACGAAACCTTGCAGGGCATCGCTACAGGCGACGGTACTGTTGATGCGGCTTTCCGAGCTGTTGAACAAATTTTGGGTTGTCACTATGAGCTTGACGATTTTCAGATTCAGTCTGTAACCGAGGGTAAGGGCGCTATGGGTGGCGCTGTTGTAAAGCTTAGAAAAGACGGCAAGCTTTATTCAGGTAACGGTATTTCGACCGATATTATTGCCGCAAGCATCAAGGCTTATATAAATGCTGTAAACAAGATTGTTTATGAGGAGGCATAAAAATGAAACTGGCTTTTTCTACAAAGGGCTGGCATAACAGCACCTTTGACGATTTTTGCGATATTGCAAAGGAACTCAAGTTCCAAGGTATCGAGCTTCATAATATTCATAATCGCCTCTTTACCGATAAGGACGGCGCTTTTCATGATTATGCCGCCGCAAAAACTGTAAGAAAGCTTTATGAAAAAAAGCTTTCGATTCCGTGTATTGATACAATTTGCAATCTCTCCGACACAGAGAAAGAAAGCGAAAGCATTGAAGAAATCGAAAAGTGTATTGAAATCGCTTCGAATTTGCATATTCCGTATGTTCGTATCAAGGCTTACGGCGAAGAAAATTATGATTTTGTAAGACAAATAGTTGGAAAGGTTTTGCCCGAAGCCGAGCAAAAGGGAATTGTATTTTTGGTTGAAACCTCGGGTATATATGCCAATACCAAAAAGCTTTGCGAACTGCTCGATAGTTTTGCCCACGACAACCTCGCGGCTTTGTGGGATATGTATGCTACATATTTCATAGCAAATGAGGATGCCGAAACCACAATTAAAAACCTAGGAGCTTATGTAAAGCATGTTCACATAAAGGACGCTCAGAAGACCGAAAACGGCGACGAATTCTGCCTTATGGGCGAGGGTGAAATGCCGATAGAAGATATGATGTTAGGTCTTCGCTCGGTAAACTTTGATGGTTTTGTATCGCTCGAATGGACACCTGATTGGTGCGAAGAACTTGATGATATGGAGATAATTTTTTCCCATTTTGTCAACTTTATGAAACAGTTCGGTGACACTTCAAAAAGTGATTCGCTTTACTATAACCGCGCGCACACAGGCAGATATGTCTGGGAAAAGGATCGCCTTATTGATTGCACTTTCTCACAGGTGCTCGACCGTATGGTAGAGGAATTCCCCGACCAATATGCCTTTAAATACACAACTCTTGACTATACAAGAACCTATAGCGAATTCCGTGACGATGTTGACACATTTGCGCGTTCTTTAATTGCGCTCGGTGTAAAAGCAGGAACCCACGTTGCTGTCTGGGCTTCTAATGTTCCGCAGTGGTATATTGCTTTCTGGGCAACCGTAAAACTCGGTGCGGTGCTTGTAACCGTTAATACCGCTTACAAAATTCACGAAATTGAATATCTCTTGCGCCAGTCTGACACCCATACTCTTATTATGACCGAGGGTGCAAAGGACTGTCATTACGGCGAGATTATTGCTGAACTTTGTCCTGAACTTGAGAACACCAAGCCCGGCTCACCGCTTCATAGTAAAAGACTTCCGTTCCTTAGAAATGCTATTACTGTTGGTTTTAAGCAAAAGGGCTGTCTTACCTGGGAACAAGCGGTAGAACTGTCTGCTCAGGTTCCCGTTTCCGAAGTTCATAGAATGGCGGCGGCAGTTGATAAGGACGATGTCTGCAATATGCAGTACACTTCGGGTACAACAGGCTTCCCCAAGGGCGTAATGCTCACCCACTACAATGTTGTGAACAACGGTAAATATATTGGTGACCAAATGGAACTCTCAACCGCCGACCGTATGATGATTCAAGTACCTATGTTCCATTGCTTTGGTATGGTGCTTTCAATGACTTCGTCTATGACACACGGCGCTACAATGTGCCCGATGCCCTATTTCTCGGCAAAATCGTCTTTGGCTTGTGTTCATAATGAGCATATCACCGCCTTTAACGGTGTTCCGACAATGTTTATTGCTATGATGAACCACCCAGACTTTAAAAAGACCGATTTTTCATATATGCGCGTTGGCATTATGGCGGGTGCGAACTGCCCTGCTGACCTTATGAAAAAGGCTACTGAACCAGATAATATGAATATGAAAGAAATTGTTTCGGTCTACGGTCAGACTGAGGCGGCACCAGGTTGCACAATGAGCAGTTATTTCGATTCTTTAGAGGTTAGAACCGAAACTGTCGGTAGTGCCTTTGCTAATGTTGAATGTAAAATTGTTGACCCCGAAACAGGACTTGATTGTCCGAACGGTGTCAACGGCGAATTTGTAGCCCGCGGTTATAATATAATGAAAGGGTACTACAAAATGCCTAAAGCCACAGCCGAGGCTATAGACAAGGACGGCTGGCTCCATACAGGCGACTTGGCTTGCAAGGACGACGACGGCAACTACCGTATTACAGGTCGCTTAAAGGATATGATTATTCGCGGCGGTGAAAATATTTACCCCAAGGAAATTGAAGAATTTATCTACACCTGCGATAAGGTAAGCGATGTTCAGGTTATCGGCGTTCCCGACAAGACCTATGGCGAAGAGATTATGGCTTGCATAATTCTCAAAAAGGGCGAAAGCATGACCGAAGAAGAAATGCGCAAGTATATCGCCGACCGTATGGCGCGTCACAAGGTTCCGCGTTATATCGAGTTTGTCGATTCTTTTCCGATGAATGCAGCAGGCAAGATTTTGAAGTATAAGATGCGCGAGGATGCCGCAAAGAGATTAGGATTATGATAAACGATATTTTTGTAATAGATTCCCATTGTCATATCTATCCCGAAAAAATTGCTGAAAAGGCGGTTGCGGGCACCGATAATTTTTACGGTGGAAAATCGGTAGGCAAGGGAACTGTCAGCGACCTGTTAGAAGAGGGTAAAGCGGCAGGGATTGACCATTTTATTGTGCAATCGGTAGCTACTACTCCAAAACAGGTTAAAAGTATCAACGAGTTTATAGCAAGAGAGGTTGAAAACTCGGACGGACTTATGACAGGACTTGGAACACTTCACCCTGACAGCGCCGACATAAAAGAGGATGTAAAACACCTTTTAGAATTGGGACTTCGCGGTGTCAAACTACATCCCGATATTCAAGCCTTTAAGATTGACGATTACCGCTGTCTTAAAATTTATGAGCTTTGCGAGGAAAATAAACTTCCCATCTTAATGCACACAGGGGATAACCGCTATGATTATTCCAACCCTAACAGATTATTACCTGTGCTCGATATTTACAAAGGACTTACTGTAATCGGGGCGCATTTGGGCGGTTGGTCAATATGGGAAGAGGCGGTTGACTGTTACCGCGATATGCCAAACTTTTATGTTGACTGTTCTTCAAGTTTTCCGTATATAAAGCCCGAAACCGCAAAGGAAATTATCCGAAAGTACGGCGCTGACAAGGTGCTTTTTGCTACTGATTATCCAATGTGGTCGGCAAAACTGGAAATGGAGTATTTTTTGAGTTTAGATCTTGACGAAAACGAAATTCGTAGTATACTTAATATGAACGCTAAAAAATTATTTAGTTTGGAGTAAATGTTATGAAAAATACAAAACTCGGCACAAAATGTGTTCAGGGCGGATACACCCCCAAAAACGGGGAACCCCGTCAGATTCCGATTTATCAGAGCACAACCTATAAATACGACACAAGCGAGGATATGGGCAAGCTTTTCGATTTGGAAGCTTCGGGTTATTTCTATGCCCGTCTTCAAAACCCGACCTGCGACTATGTTTCGGCTAAAATTTGCGAGATGGAGGGCGGTACTGCCGCAATGCTTACCTCTTCAGGTCAGGCAGCATCCTTCTTCTCAATCTTCAATATTGCAGGTTATGGCGACCATATTGTTGCTTCTTCGGCAATCTATGGCGGCACATACAACCTTTTCGCTGTTACTATGAAGAGAATGGGGATTGATTTCACTTTTGTTTCTCCCGACAGCACCGACGAAGAGCTTGAAAAAGCATTCCAGCCTAATACAAAAGCGGTCTTTGGCGAAACTATAGCTAACCCTGCTCTCAATGTTCTCGATATTGAGCGCTTTGCCAATATGGCGCACAAGCACGGTGTTCCGCTTATTATTGACAACACCTTTGCAACACCTATAAACTGCCGTCCGATTGAATGGGGCGCAGATATTGTTATCCATTCTACAACAAAATATATGGACGGTCACGCAAGCGCTGTTGGCGGTTGTATTGTTGACTCGGGTAAGTTTGACTGGACAAAATATCCCGAAAAGTTTCCTGGTCTTTGCACACCTGACGATAGCTATCACGGTGTAACTTACACCGAGCGTTTCGGTTTAGAGGGCGCTTACATTACAAAGGCTACCGCACAGTTAATGCGTGACTTTGGTTGCTGTCAGCAGGCGCAGACTGCTTATGTTCTGAACCTCGGTCTTGAAAGCTTGCATCTTCGTATGAAGAAGCATTGCGAAAACGGTCTTGCAGTTGCAAAATTCTTACAGAATGACGATAGAATTGCTTGGGTTCGCTTCCCGCATCTTGAGGGTGATAGCAATTATGAACTCGCAATGAAATATATGCCAAACGGCGGCTGCGGTGTTGTAAGCTTCGGTGTCAAAGGCGGTCGTAAGGCTGCAGAAGCCTTTATGAAAGAACTTAAGATGGCTGCAATCGCAACCCACGTTGCTGATGCGAGAACCTGTTGCTTGCACCCTGCTAACGCTACCCACCGTCAGATGAATGACGATGAGCTCTTGGCGGCAGGCATCACACCTGACCTTATTCGTTTCTCTTGCGGTATTGAAGAAGCGGATGACATTATAGCCGATATAAAGCAGGCACTTGATAAAATTTAAAAATATATGACGGTTTGCGGTGATAAAACCCACCTCATCCACCGCAAGCGGTCTGACTGACCCGTCTCTCTCTGTCACTTCGTGACATCTCTCTCGCACAGCGAAAGAGTCTTCCCCTTCTCCCACTGGAGAAGGCATTATAGGAAAAGGATATAGATTTATGCCTATAAGAATACCTAACGATTTACCTGCAGTTAAAACCCTAGAAGATGAAAACATCTTTGTTATGACCGAAACCCGCGCCATAACACAGGATATCCGTCCGCTTAAAATACTGCTTCTAAATTTGATGCCCAAGAAGATTGAAACCGAAACTCAGCTTTCGCGTCTATTGGGCAACTCGCCTTTACAGGTTGAACTTGAACTTATTCATACTAAAAGCCATCAGTCAAAGAACACTCCGCAAGAGCATATGCTCGCTTTTTATAAGACCTTTGACGATGTTAAAGACAAAACCTTTGACGGTATGATTATAACGGGTGCGCCCGTTGAACAAATGCCGTTCGAGGAAGTGGAATATTGGGAAGAGCTTTGCGAGATTATGGAATGGAGCAAAACCCATGTCCACAGCACTTTCCATATTTGTTGGGGTGCTCAGGCGGGGCTTTATTACCATTTCGGTATCGATAAAAAACCTCTGGGTGAAAAGATGTTCGGCATTTTCCCGCACACAGTCGATTACAAACGCTCGATTTTGTTTCGCGGTTTTGATGATGTTTTTATGGTTCCTCATTCAAGACACACTACGGTTGATATCGAAGATGTTAAGAAATGTAGAGGTATTAAAATTCTTGCTTCCTCAAAAGAGGCGGGAGTTTATGCAATGGCTACTGCTAAGGGTAAACAGATTTTTATAACAGGCCATTCGGAATATGATGCAGGTACACTAGCCGCTGAGTATTTCAGAGATTTGGATGCAGGTAAACCAATTAAAATTCCCCAAAATTATTTCCCCGATGATAACCCCAAAAAACAACCAAAGGTTACTTGGCGTTCCCACGCGAATTTGTTGTATTCAAACTGGCTTAACTATTTTGTTTACCAGACAACACCCTATGATATTGAAAAGATTAAGAAATAAACAAAACTCCGCTTCGGCGGAGTTTTTTTAATGCGTAATTCATAATTCGTAATTCGGAATTATTATATCTGTAGCGGGGCAACATTAAAATTTTAAAAATGCAAGTGAAATTTGTCGAAACAAAAAATATTTTTTCGGTGTAATGCGTGTATATAAAGGTAATAATGTTTATGGTTAGAAAAACATTATTACGGAGTGGCTTTATATGTATAATAAGGTTTCGATTTGCGGTGTTGATACGGGGAAATTGCCTGTGCTTAAAGAAGCGGAAAAGATGGAACTTTTAAAAGAGGCGCGAAAGGGGAGTAAAATCTCTCGCGAAAAGCTTATAAACGGAAATCTTCGTCTTGTGCTGAGCGTAATTCAGCGTTTTACGGGCAGAGGCGAAAACCTTGACGATTTGTTCCAAATCGGGTGTATAGGTCTTATAAAGGCAATTGATAATTTTGATATAACGCAAAATGTAAAGTTTTCGACTTATGCGGTACCTATGATTATCGGCGAAATCAGACGGTATCTTCGCGATAATAACCTGATACGAGTCAGCCGTTCAATAAAAGATACCGCCTACCGCGCGATGCAGGCAAAGGAAAAGATAATGGGCGAAAAACAAATAGAACCTACCGTTTCGCAGATTGCAAATGAATTGGGATTGCCTGTGGCGGATGTTGTAATAGCGCTCGAAAGTATAGTGTCGCCGATGTCACTCTATGACCCTGTTTATTCCGATGGCGGCGATACAATTTATGTGCTCGACCAGTTGGGCGATAACAATGACGATAAAAACTGGCTGCAGGAAATCGCTTTCAAACAGGCGATAAAGGACTTAAGCGAACGCGAAAAGCACATTTTAATGCTTCGCTTTATGCAGGGTAAGACGCAAATGGAGGTTTCCGAGGAAATCGGCATATCTCAGGCTCAGGTGTCGCGCCTTGAAAAAGGGGCTTTGGAAAAAATAAAATCATAATTCGCGCTATTCGTGGAAAAGTATTACTAATATGATTTTGGAGGTATTAGGATGAAAAAGATAATTCCCTTAATTTTGACCTTGATTATAACAACCCTTTGTTTTACGGGGTGTGGTAAAAAGAACAACAACGCGCTTGTCTATTTTCTGAATTTCAAGCCAGAATCGGCGGCGGTTTATGAAGAACTTGCGCAAAAATATGAGGAGGAAAAGGGCGTAAAGGTCAAGGTTGTGACAGCGGCGGCTAACACCTATGAACAAACCCTCAAATCCGAAATTGCCAAGACCGAAGCTCCTACGATTTTTCAGGTTAACGGACCTATAGGCTATGATTCGTGGAAGGATTACTGCCTTGATATAAAGGACAGCAAAATTTATTCATATCTTTCGGACAAGTCCTTGGCTATCAAGGATGGCGACGGAGTGTACGCTGTTCCTTATGTTGTTGAGGGGTACGGAATAATCTATAATAACGCGATTATGGATAAGTATTTCGGGCTATCGAATCGTCAGCAGAAGGTGGGAAGTGTAGAAGAAATCAAAAACTTTGCGACTTTAAAAATCGTGGTTGAAGATATGACTAAGAATAAGGAAAAACTCGGAATAGACGGTGTTTTTGCTTCGACCTCGCTTTCAAGCGGTGAAGATTGGCGCTGGCAGACCCACCTTTTAAATATTCCGCTTTATTATGAATATGATAACAAAGGAGAGGGTAAAGACACAACTTTAACTTTGCTTGATGCAGAAGAAATCGGCTTTAAATATGAGCAGAACTTTAAAAAGATTTTCGACCTTTATACCGATAATTCGGGGACCGCTAAAACTCTCTTAGGCTCAAAATCGGTAGCAGATTCTATGGCAGAGTTTGCGCTTGGTAAGGCGGCTATGGTGCAAAACGGCAACTGGGCTTGGTCGCAGATTTCGGGTGTGCAGGGTAATACGGTGGAGGCCGATGATATTAAAATGCTCCCTATCTACACAGGAATTGAGGGCGAAGAAAAGCAGGGCGTATGCATCGGTACCGAAAATTACTTCGCAATAAATAAAAATGTCAGCGAAGAAAAGCGCAAGGCATCGATTGATTTTCTTGATTGGCTTTTTTCGAGTGAAACGGGTAAAGAATATGTTACCGAAAAGCTCGGCTTTATAACACCTTTTAACACATTCGGTGAAAACGAAACCCCCAACGACCCGCTGGCGCGCGAAATCAGTCGATATCTCGCGAGTGACGAAACGGATGTTGTGCCTTGGATATTTACCGCTTTCCCGAGTGAAAACTTCAAAAAGGAAACGGGAAGCGCGCTTCTCGATTATGTGCAGGGCACAAAAACTTGGGACGAGGTTAAAAGGGTGATTAGTGATAAATGGAAGAGTGAAAGAAAATAAAATGAAATCGCTCAAACGGTATTCACCGATATTTGTTTTTCCCACGCTTATAGCATTTGTTATAGCCTTTGTTATACCTTTCGTTTTGGGACTTTTCCTATCTTTTACCGAGTTTCGAACGGTTGCCGATGCTGAGTTTGTCGGACTTTCGAACTATAAAAACATCTTCACTAATGACGATACCTTTTTAAACTCTTTGTGGTTTACGGTGAAGTTTGCTGTCACTTCGGTAATTACAATAAACCTTTTCGCTTTTATATTGGCGCTTCTGCTCACTCGTGATATCTTCGGCACGAAGCTTTTCAGAACGGTGTTTTTTATGCCTAATCTCATAGGCGGAATAGTGCTCGGTTATATTTGGCAGCTTATAATAAACGGCGTGCTATTTAGGGTTCAGCAATCGATAACAAGTGATGCCACCTACGGCTTTTGGGGACTTGTTATCCTTATGAACTGGCAGATGATAGGGTATATGATGATTATTTATATCGCGGGGCTGAGCAACATTCCGACCGATATTATCGAGGCTTCAAAGGTGGACGGGGCGGGGTGGTTCACAACCCTTTTTAAAATTACGATACCATCCTGTATGCCGTCGATTACGATATGCTTGTTTTTGACGATTACCAACTCTTTTAAGCTTTTTGACCAGAATTTAGCCCTTACGGCAGGTGCGCCTGGCGGCAGAACCCGAATGGTTGCGCTGGATATTTATGAAACCTTTTACGGCAGAATAGGCTTTGAGGGGATAGGTCAGGCAAAATCTGTCATATTTTTCTTGGTTTTAGCGGTGATTTCTCTGACACAGCTTATGCTGACACGAAGAAAAGAGGTTGAAAATTAGTGCCTAAAAAATTTCGCGACACCTTGATTTTTATACTTCTTTTATTGTTGGCTTTGGTTTTTATAGCGCCTGTTTTAATTGTGGTTATAAACTCGTTTAAACTTAAGTTTTCTATCGCAACTGAGCCGTTTTTACTGCCTACAGGTGAAACCTTTACAGGTTTTTCGAATTATGTCGAGGGACTTCGCACAACCGACTTTTTAGAGGCTTTCGGGTGGTCGCTTTTTATAACGGTATTTTCTGTTGCCGCTATCGTGCTTTTTACCTCGATGACCGCGTGGTATATCGTAAGGGTGAAAACTGTATTTACCAATATTCTTTATTATGCGCTTGTTTTTTCGATGATTGTGCCCTTTCAGATGGTTATGTTCACAATGTCGAAAACGGCGAATGTTCTGGGACTTGACAATCCGCTCGGTATAATTCTTATATACCTCGGTTTTGGCGCAGGGCTTGCAACCTTTATGTTCACAGGGTTTGTAAAATCGGTGCCGTTAGGCATAGAAGAAGCGGCTACAATCGACGGTTGTTCGCCACTCGGAACCTATTTCAGAATAGTTTTCCCGATACTAAAGCCTACAACTATTACTGTCGCAATTCTCAATGCTATGTGGATTTGGAACGATTACCTTTTGCCATATCTTGTAATCGGAAATGATTATAAAACGATACCGATTGCTATTCAGTACCTCAAAGGCGGTTACGGTTCAATTGATATGGGTGCTATGATGGCGATGCTCGTGCTGTCGATTATACCCGTGGTAGTTTTCTATCTATTCTGTCAAAAGTATATTATAAAGGGCGTAGCGGCTGGAGCGGTAAAAGGTTAACACTTATTATATTAGCACAGAACAAACATCCCTATTCTTTTTAAAAAGAACGGGGATGTTTTAAAGCCTTTTTACCGCTTGAAGTACTTTTGTACGTCTGACGCGGTAAAAAGGCTTTTCTGTATCTAATCTAATAAGTGTTATTTATGATAGGCGCTACCTTCGTTGATTTTAAAGGCGCGGTAAATCTGTTCTAAAAGCATCACGCGGAAGAGCTGATGTGGAAAGGTCATAGCCGAGAAAGAAAGGCGAAGTTTGCTTAAAGCCTTTACTTTTTCGGAAAGACCGTATGAACTGCCGACAATAAAGGTGAGATTTTTGCCGCTGTTTTGCGAAAGGCTGATATTCTCGGCGAATTTTTCGCTCGAAAGCGGTTTGCCCTCAACACAGAGGGTGAAAATATCGCTGTTTCCAGGAATTTTCTTTATAATCATTTCGGCTTCGCGTGATAGCACTGAGTCGATGTCTGCCTGTGACGGCTTTTCGGGAAGTCTTACGGGCTC
>JAZNLE010000118.1:0-38458 GCA_045578885.1 Acutalibacteraceae bacterium
TTTGTTGTGGTATAATGATTTGCAAGTGAGTAAAATGATAGGAGGTGTCTTGATGCCTAATATTAAATCTGCTAAGAAAAGAGTACTTATCAGCAAAGCTAATTATGAAAAGAATAAGGCTTACCGTTCTGCTTTAAGAACTGCTCTTAAGAAAGCTGATGCTGCTATCGACGCTAAGAGCGAAGATATGGCTGCAGTTGTTAACGAAGCTGTTAAGAAGATTGACCAAGCTGCTACTAAGGGTATTATCCACAAGAATAATGCTGCAAGAAAGAAGTCTGCTTTGGTTACTCGTTTCAACAAAGTAAACGCGTAAGATTTACGAAAAATTTACCCCAAGTATCTTTTGTGATACTTGGGGCTTTTTCATTTTTAGAATATTATATCAGAATAAATTTCATTATCAGGCGAATATAACTCAATAAATTGCGTAGGAGTCATATTTTCAAGTGCCATAAAACGGTTGTTAAAGGTGCGCGAACTGTTAAAGCCACAATGCTCAGCGATGAGTGAAATGGGCATATCACTTGAAAGCATTAAACGTTTCGCTTCGTCAATTCTTTGACGGTCAAGAAAATCTTTAAAACCAACTCCTGCGAATTTTTTGAACATTGAAGAAAAATATTCAGGTGTGTATCCAAGTTTTTTTGAAAAATAGATTAAGGAATATTGTGGGTTGGTACAGTCTGATTTGATTTCCTCTAATACGGGTAGCAGATATTTGAAATTTTTTTGTTTAAGTATTTTCAGCGGTGGAAAATGCATCAAAAGCAGACTGGTAAGCGTTAGCGCATAAGAAAGGCTCAAGGTCTGTGAAAATGGGATATTGAGGGAATATGCACGATTAATTTTGTAAAATAAATCATTGAGCTGTTCTTCCAAACCGTCGACCGTTAGTATTTTTTCACGCGGTATGTGTATAGGTATTGAAGGATAGTGGCGTATTATGGGCATAAATTCGTGAGTAGGAATTAAAAATATATCCACTTTGTTTTTGTCGTTACATACAAATTTGTGTAGGCATTTACTCGGTATAATTACCACATCGCCGGGGCTGAACTTGTATTCTTGATCATCTACAATAAAGGTAGCATTACCTGAAATGGCACGGCATAGTTCGATGCTTTGGTGCCAATGCAGAATGTTAGTGGGTAGTCTTTTGCGACTGTACATTATATGATTTTTTGTCTTTTCTTGTACAATATCCATATCATCACCGCAAGCATTATAACATATAATTATCCTAAAATTTTAAAATCTTAAATTTTTTCTAAAAATTTATAAGTATTCGTTAATTTTCTTAAATATTTTCTTTAAGTGTTAATGTGATTACCTTTATTTTAAGCGTAAAAACCTTTATAATTTCTAGGTATTATAAAGGAGGCGCTAAAATGAAAATAGGTATTGTTGGTTCTGGCTATATGGGTCGCACCCATATTGAAGCTTATAAGAACTGTGGCATCAGCGAATTTTGTGTTTGCGACGTCAATTTAGAAAACGCAAAAAAATTAGCAGATGCTTATGGTGGCGTGGCTTACGATGATTTTAATAAAATGCTTGATGAAGCAAAATTGGACACGGTTTCCATTTGTGTACCCACTCCTTTGCACCAACCGCTTGCTTGTGCGGCTTTGGAAAAGGGTGTTGCTGTTCTTTGCGAAAAGCCCTTTGCTTCAAGCAATGAAGCAGCCGAAGAAATTGTGAATAAATCAAAAGAAACAGGCACACCACTTATGGTTGCTCACGTTTTGCGCTTTATGAAGCCTTACTATTTCCTTAAAAAAGCAGTAGAAGACGGCCGTTTCGGAAAGCTTTTATCGCTCAGTATGAAGCGTTGCTCAACAACGCCTTTGTGGGGTGCCGGTAACTGGCTTATGAATGTTGAAAAGTCGGGCGGTGCAGTTATTGATATGCACACTCATGAAACTGATATTGCTGTTTTCCTTTTCGGTAAGCCGAATTTTGTTACAACCGTTGGTTCGTATTTACAGTGTTCTACCGTTTACGGTTATGACGCGGTTGGCGTTGATGCGCAGTCAAGCTGGCGCAAGCCTAAATTATATCCTTTCACAAGCGGTTACGATGCTAACTTCGAAGATGCAACAGTACTTTTTGATGGCGCAAATGTTGTAATTTATAAGGATGAAGAAACAATTACTGATGCACTTGAAAATGAAGTATGCCCTGAATATATAAATGCGGCTGACCCGTATGAAAATGAAATCCGTTATTTCTTGAGCGAAATTAAAAACGGTGAGTTTTCATATTGTCCAACAAGTGAAAGCTTGATTACAATTAAGACAGGATACGCTGAACTTGAAAGCGTAAAAACTAAAAAGACAGTAAAGATTGATTTTTAAGGTGATATTATGAAAAATACTTCAGTTGTTTTTACAGGAAAAAATAAAATTGAATTTGAAACCAAAGAAATTGCGCCGTTAAAAGCAGGAGATTTGCTTGTTAAAACCAAGCAATCTATGATTTCTATCGGTACAGAGCTTACAATTTTAACCCAAGAAGGTCTTGATAAGGACTGCTTCTGGATGGAATACGGCGCATATCCGTACTATCCAGGTTATAATAATATTGGTGAAATCGTTGATGTTGGAAGTAGTGAAGACAAGCATTTAATTGGCAAAATGATTAGTTCATATTTACCTCACGCTGAGTACGGCGTGGTTTCTAATCGCGCTGATTATCGCTTCTTATTAGATGGCATTGGCACTGACGAAGCTGTATTTGCTACCTTTGCAGAAATAATTTTACAAGGTATCCGTCGCGGGCGTTCAACATGGGGTGAAAGTGCTGTTGTTTACGGCGCAGGTCTTTTAGGACAGCTTACTGCTGACTTTTTGCGTATTGCGGGTGTTTATCCTGTTATTGTTTGTGATACATCAGATGCTCGTCTTAATATGCTCACAAAATCTCCAATGATTATCCCCGTAAATCCCACTAAGCAAAATGTTGAAGAGATTGTAAGAGAGGCAACAAAGGGAAGAATGGCTGATGCTGTTTATGAGCTTACAGGCGTTGCGTCCTTAATTCCGAAAGAGATGGAACTTTTGCACGATATGGGCAGAATGGTTATCCTTTCGAGTCCTCGCGGTAAGACTACAATGGATTTCCACGATTTAGTAAATCGCCCGAGCTGTGAGATTATCGGTGCACATAACTTGAGCCACACTCCCGTTGAAACTTTTAACAATCCTTGGACATTTGAACGCGATGCTGAGATATTTATGCAGGCAGTTATCAATAAACAGCTTGATGTAAAGCGACTTATCACACACCGTGAGCATTACACCAAGGCGGTTGATATGTACGAAATGCTTATTAAAGACCGCTCAACAACAATGGGTGTATTGCTCGATTGGTAAAGGTTTTAAAGCTTCCTCCTTGAGGAAGCTTTTTTAAAATTATTGAAAATCATAAATTTTTACAATATATCTTAAATAATTTCTGAAATAACATTCTTAGTTTCCTACATTTTGTATGATTATCGTTTATAATTAGTATATAATTTTTCTAGGAGGAATAATTATGAAGATTGGTATTATAGGTTCTGGATTTATGGGTAAAACCCATATCGAAGGTTATAAGAATTGTGGTATTAAAGATTTTTATGTTTGTGACACAAATTTAGAAAACGCAAAAAAATTAGCTGACCAATATGGTGGTAAAGCGTATTCGGATTTTGACGAAATGTTAAGTTGTGAAAAATTGGACGCGGTTTCAATTTGTGTTCCGACACCATTTCATAATCCGCTTGCTATCAAGGCTTTAGAAAAGGGCGTTGCAGTTCTTTGCGAAAAGCCATTCGCTTCAAGCAGTGAAGCTGCTGAAGAAATCGTAAATAAATCTAAAGAAACAGGCACACCTTTAATGGTGGCACATGTTTTGCGTTTTATGAAACCATATTATTTTCTTAAAAAAATTATTGAAGAAAAACGTTTCGGTGAACTTTTATGCCTTGATATGAAGCGACATTCTACCGCTCCGCTCTGGGGAGCAGGCAACTGGCTAATGGATGCTAAAAAATCAGGCGGTGCGATTGTTGATATGCATACTCATGAAACCGATATTGCAATTTCTCTTTTTGGAAAGCCTAATTATGTTACTACTGTTGGGTCTTATATGCAATGTTCAAGTGTTTATGGTTATGATAAGGTTGGTGTTAGCATTGTAACAAGTTGGCGCAAACCTAAATTATATCCGTTTACAAGTGGCTATGATGCAAACTTTGAAAATGCAACCGTAATTTTTGACGGCGAAAAAGTTGTCATTTATACCGATGACGAAGTTATAACTGATGCTTTGGAAAAAACAGAGTGCCCCGATTATATCAGTGGTGCAGACCCTTATGAAAACGAAATTCGTTATTTCTTGAGTGGTATTAAAACAGGTGATTTTTCATACTGCAATCCTGATGACAGCTTACTTACTATAAAGACAATTTATGCAGGACTTGAAAGTATGGAAAGCAAACAACCCGTGAAAATTGATTTTTAGCAGAGATACAATGGGCATATTGCTCGATTGGTAATATTTTTATAAATTTGTTATAATTTGTACAGTAGGGGCAGGCGTCCCCGACTGCCCGTTAGATTTAGATGTGATTTGCGGACAGTTCGGGAGGCTTGTCCCTACAATAAATTTATAAATTAAATGTAAAAACACATGTGTTTTTTGATGTTATTATGTTATTTTAAAAAACTTTGTTAAAATTTTAATAAAAGTGTTGAAATTGTATTACAAATGGGTTATAATATATACGGAAAAAATTGGTTTCAAAGGAGATATTAAAATGACCAACAACAAAACCGTTCTAAAATGGTTAGACGAAATGAAAGAACTTCTCACACCTGACGAAGTTGTATGGATTGACGGTTCTGAAAAGCAGACCGAAGAGCTTCGCAAACTCGCTGTAGAACTCGGCGAACTTGAAGCTTTAAATCAGGATTTATTGCCTGACTGCTATCTTCACAGAACCAACCCTAACGACGTTGCCCGTGTAGAAGACCGTACCTTTATCTGTACTGCTACCAAAGAAGAAGCAGGCCCCACAAATAACTGGTGCGACCCCAAAGAGATGTATGAAAAGCTTTACAACATTGCACGCGGTTCATATAAGGGCAGAACTATGTATGTTATCCCTTATTCAATGGGCCCTGTAGGTTCTCCGATTGCTAAAATCGGTATCGAAGTAACCGACTCTGTATATGTTGTTCTCAATATGCTTATTATGACCCGCGTTAACACAAAGGTTCTCGAAGTTTTGGGCGACAGCAATGACTGGGTACGCGGTTTGCACTCACGTTGCGATGTTGACCCCGAAAAGAGATACATCTGCCACTTCCCGCAGGATAACACAATTATCTCTGTAAACTCGGGTTACGGCGGAAACGTACTTCTCGGTAAAAAGTGCTTTGCGCTTCGTATTGCTTCTTACCAGGGTTGGAAAGAAGGCTGGATGGCTGAACATATGCTCATCTTAGGTCTTGAAAATCCGCAGGGTGAAGTTAAGTATGTTGCTGCTGCTTTCCCGTCTGCTTGTGGTAAGACCAACCTTGCTATGCTTATTCCGCCCGAATATTTGCGTAAGAAGGGCTACAAGATTTGGACCGTAGGTGACGATATTTCTTGGATGAAGATAGGTCCTGACGGCCGTCTTTACGCTATCAACCCCGAAAACGGCTTCTTCGGTGTTGCTCCAGGTACCAACGAAAAGTCCAACTTCAACGCTCTTGAAAGCACCAAGAAGGGCACAATCTTCACCAATGTTGCTCATGTTATGGACGATAACACTGTTTGGTGGGAAGGTCTTAATAAGAACTTGCCCGATGGTTGTATCGACTGGCGCGGTAACAAGTGGGATGCTTCTAAGTTTGACAAGGCTGACAAGTCAACCTATGCGGCTCACCCCAACTCAAGATTTACAGCTCCTGCTGAAAATTGCCCCTGCATTTCTGAAGAATTCAACAAGGGCGAGGGCGTTCCGATTTCTGCTATTATTTTCGGTGGCCGCCGTGCTAAGTGCGCACCGCTTGTATATCAATCAAAGGATTGGGTTAACGGTGTATTCGTAGGTTCTGCAATGGCTTCTGAAACAACAGCTGCTGCCGCAGGTGCAGTTGGTGTTGTTCGTCGTGACCCGATGGCTATGCTTCCGTTCTGTGGCTACCACATGGGCGAATACTTCCAGCACTGGCTCAATATGGGCGAAAAGCTTGGCGACAAGGCTCCCAAGATTTTCAATGTTAACTGGTTCCGTACCGACGACGAGGGCAACTTTGTATGGCCTGGTTTTGGCGACAATATGCGTGTTCTCAACTGGATTATCGACCGTTGCGAAGGCAAGGCTGACGCTACTGAAACCGCTATCGGTTACATTCCGAAGCCCGAAGATATCGACCTTACAGATTTGGATATGGATATCGAAACTCTTAAGGACATCTTGACAGTTGATAAGGCTGTATGGGAACAGGAAGCAGCTGAAATCACCGAACACTACAAGAAGTTCGGCGACAAGCTCCCCGCAGAGCTCAAAGAACAGCTCGAAACCCTTAAAGCAAATCTTGCGAAAATGTAATTATAAAAATCCCGCAGAAAATGCGGGATTTTTTGTTGACCTTATGAACGATAGAGGGTATAATTATCTTATCAAGTTTAAAAGGTGTTAGAATGAAAAAACTATTAATTATTGTTCCTTGCTACAACGAGCAGGAGGTTTTGCCGCAAACTATTGAAAAATTAAGCGGTGTAATGAACGATTTACTCCAAAAGGACAAGATTTCGCGCGATAGCGGAATTTTGCTTGTAAATGACGGAAGCCGCGATAAAACTTGGGATATTATTGCCGATGCCCATAGCAAAACAAACTACATTTACGGCTTGAATTTAGGTAAAAACGCAGGGCATCAGAATGCGCTTTTAGCAGGTCTTGAGTATGCTCAGGATAAGTTTGATGTAACGGTCACAATCGACGCTGATTTACAAGACGATATCGCTGTAATTGAAGAAATGGTAGACAAGTACCTCGAGGGTGCGCATATAGTTTATGGCGTTCGTAATGACCGTAAGTCTGATTCATTTTTCAAGCGCACAACTGCGAACACGTTTTATAAAATTATGTCCTTTCTCGGCGCTAAAACAGTCGATAATCACGCCGATTTCCGCCTTTTGAGTAATAATGCCGTCAAACTTTTATTAGAGTATAGCGAGCGCAATATTTTCTTGCGTGGTATTGTGGCGCAAATTGGATTGAAGTCGGATTGTGTTTATTATGCGCGTAAAGAAAGAACTGCGGGCGAGACCAAATATCCCTTAAAGAAAATGCTTTCTTTCGCTTGGGAGGGGATTACATCACTTTCGATTAAACCGATAAAACTTATTATGCTTTTGGGGCTTTTGATAATTTTCTTCTCAGTGATAGCGCTTTTATATGTTTTGATTTCATACTTCTTCGCTGATACTAATCCGGGTTGGGCCTCGCTTATGATTTCTATTTGGTTTTTAGGCGGCGTTCAGTTGCTGTCGGTTGGTATTGTAGGCCAGTATGTTGGGAAGACCTATATTGAAACCAAACACCGTCCGCGCTACACAGTTTCGGAGATTCTTGATTATGAAGAAAACTAAGGAAATATTTCTGTATTTACTCTTTGGCGCATTTACAACGGTGGTAAATATTGTTTCGTTTTATTTTCTCGATTTATTAGGGTTTCACACTGCTGTGTCAACCGCTATTGCGTGGCTGTTGTCGGTACTTTTTGCCTTTGTAACCAACAAACTTTTTGTGTTCGAAAGCCGAAATAATACTTTTTTCAAAGAACTTGTTTCTTTCTTCGGTTGCAGAGTATTTACAGGTGTATTAGACCTTGCGATAATGCTTTTATTTGTTGATGTATTGCGCTTCAACTCAATGATTATAAAGGTTTTGTCGAATGTAATTGTTGTTGTTTTGAATTACCTTTTTAGCAAATTTTTTATTTTCAAAAAGGGGAGAAACCGAGTGAAACCTTTGTATGATAAAGTTGTAATTTGTATTGGTGACAGCATAACCGAGGGTATGGGTATGGCTCGTCCCGATGCGTACCCTGGGGTTTTAGGCGAGTACCTGAAAGACCAGATTCGCGTTTTAAATGCGGGTGTTGGCGGAGAAAACAGTTATACTATCTGCTCACGCGCAAATGCCTTGCCTTTTACTGTGACAAATGAAGTTGTTTTCGAAAAAGGACAGTATGAATATGTTTCGAATTACAAGATTTTTTCGGGAATAAATGGTGAAATGATGCGCTACCGCTATGGTGTTATGGGGCGCGAATTGCCGATTACAAACCTCTTTATCGACGGTAAGCCTTACACACTGCGCTTTGACAGAGTTGGAGTTGAAGAAGAGGATAAATATGTTCTTTGTCGTGAGAATGCGAGCGAGAAAGAAATTATAAAAGTCGGTGCGCTGATTCGGTACGATTATTCGCGTATTTATAGCGAATGTTATTGCACAGTGCTTTTGCAGGGCGCTAACGACGGCGATATGCCGATTGATATAGTAATCGACCGCTATAAGAAGATAGAAGCTTTAAATGAACGTTTTATAGCGATAATTCCGCACTATCGCGGTGACGATACCGCTAAAAAATTCTATGAAGCATTTGGCGAGCGATGTGTCGATTTGCGTGAATATTGCAAAGAAAAGGTCTGGGAAGATTATAATATCAAAAAAGATGAACAGGATATCAAATGTTTGGAAGACGGCAAGCTTTCAACCCGATTTATTTATAAAGCGGTCTACGGTGACTGCCATTTAAACGAACTTGGATACAAAGTTTTAGCTGATTTAGTCTATAAAAAGGGCATCGAATTACGCTATTGGAAATAAAAAAACTTTAAAATCACAGCAGGTAAAAAATTGCTGTGATTTTTTGTTTGTTTTCCTTGCATTAAGTTATATCTTATAGTATAATAATATATTATATATTTTGGGAGATTATGTTTTGGAATTAAATATTAAATCCAATACTGTTTTGGACGAGCAGTTGGGGTATGCCAAACGGGTGCTTTCATTAGCTTCTAATGTTTACGGCAGTTGCCCGAAAGCCTGCGTTGTGACCTTCGGCTGTCAACAGAATGTGAGCGATTCCGAACGTTTAAAGGGTATGCTGTTCGAGATGGGCTATACCATTGTAGACAGTATAGAAAATGCCGATTTTATCATTTTTAAAACCTGTGCTGTGCGCGAGCACGCAGAAGATAGGGTTTTCGGTAATATCGGTATGACAAAGCAGATTAAAAAAGACCGCCCGAACACCATTGTTGCGGTTTGCGGTTGTATGGTTCAGCAGGAACACATTGCCGAAAAGATTAAAAAAAGTTATCCGTATGTCGATATCGTTATGGGCACCCATGTTGAACACCGATTGCCAGAATTTATTTATAACCGTCTTTCAGGCGGTAAGCGTATTTTCGAGCTTTCGATGGAGGATAATACAATTATTGAAGATATTCCTATAAAGCGTGACGGAAAGTTTAAAGGCTGGCTTCCGATAATGTACGGTTGCAACAACTTCTGCACCTACTGTATCGTGCCGTATGTCCGCGGCAGAGAACGCTCACGCGAGCCTGAGAAAATCATTGCCGAATTTAAGCAAATGATTAAAGACGGTTACAAAGATATAACCCTTTTGGGACAGAATGTTAACTCCTACGGCAAGGGTTGCTCGCACGGTGTGAATTTTGCAAAGCTTTTGCGAATGCTAAACGATGTTGAGGGTGAATTTGTAATTCGGTTTATGACCTCGCACCCTAAAGACTGCACAATAGAACTGCTTGACACAATAAAGGAATGCAAAAAGGTTACCCGCCATCTGCATCTGCCTTTCCAAAGCGGTAGCAGTCGGATTTTAAAGAAAATGAACCGCTACTACGACCGCGAGCAGTATCTTGAACTGATAAAGAACGCTAAAGAGCGTATTCCCGAAGCCGATTTTACGAGCGATATTATTGTTGGCTTCCCTGGGGAAACTTATGAAGACTTTAAAGAAACCTTAAGTCTTGTAAATGAAGTGAAATTTGCTTCACTTTTCACTTTTATCTATTCCAAGCGTCGCGGAACCCCCGCCGCCGAGATGGAAGACCCTGTTTCACGCGCCGAAAAGGGCAAGTGGTTTAGCGAACTTCTTTTGGCACAGGAAAAGGTGGCAGAGGCGAATATACAAAAATTCATTGGTAACACCTACCGCGTTTTGTGTGACGATTTTTCTGTAAATGACGGATTTATGACAGGTCACACTTCGGGTACGGCGGTTATCGAGTTTGAAGGTGATAAGAGCCTTCTCGGTCAATTTGTTAATATTAAAGTGGAGTCTTATATTAACGGACTTCGCGGTAAAATAATTTAAAAAAGAGGTATTTAAAATGGACGTAATAAGTGTTGCAAGAGAATTGGGAAAAGCTATTCAGCAGGACGAAAGATTTATTCGCTATGCTAAGGCAAAACTCGCTAACGATAATGACACCGATTTGCAAAACGCAATCGGCAACTTCAATATCAAGAGAATGGAGCTTGAAAAGGCTGCAGGCGAAGAAAACAAGGACGAAGAAGCAGTAAAGACCTTGAACGAAGAGCTTCGCACAATCTATGGCGAAATTATGTCAAGCGCAGCTATGGTTGAGTACAACACAGCAAAAGCATTGCTTGACCAGATGATGAACGAAGTGAACATCGTTCTTTCAAAGTCACTCGACGGCGAAGACCCCGAAACATTGACTGTTGAAAGCGGTTGTACAGGTAGCTGTTCTACCTGTGGCGGTTGTCACTAATTTTTAAATAATATTTAGAGAAAGGAAGTTTAAAATGGCAGAACTGTCACCGATGATGAAACAGTACAAACAAATAAAGGCTGAAAATGAAGACAGTATTGTTTTCTTCCGCGTCGGCGATTTTTACGAAATGTTTTTCGAAGATGCTAAAAAGGCTTCCGAAGAATTGGATTTGGTACTGACAGGTAAGGAATGCGGTCTTCCTGAGCGCGCGCCAATGTGCGGTGTGCCGTTCCACAGCTGTGATAACTATATCGCCCGTCTTATCGACAAAGGCTATAAGGTATCAATCTGCGAGCAGACTGAAGACCCTGCCGCTGCAAAGGGACTTGTAAAGCGCGAGATTATTCGCACCATAACCCCAGGTACTGTATTTGAAGATAATATGCTTGACGAAGGTAAAAACAACTACCTTGCAAGTATTGTCTTGACAGATAAGGATATCGGCGTCTGCTTTACCGATGCTTCAACGGGTGAATGTCACGCGACAGTCCTATCGAATGACGATTTTCAGAATAAAATCATTGACGAATTATCGCGGTTTTCTCCTCGAGAAATTTTATTGCAGACCGATTTTTGCCTAAAAGCCCCCATTGTTGAAGAATTTTTAAAGCTTAATTTTTCGGGCGTTGTAACGCTTAGAGAGGATAGCGCTTTCGACTGCGAAAAGACCGAAGCTTTGGTTATGAAGCATTTCGGTGTAGTTAGTGTCGAGAATTTAGGCGTTGAAACAGGATCGGCAATTTCGTCGGCTTTCGGTGCAGTGCTCGATTATCTCTACGAAACGGGTGTTAACGGTCATATTTCGGTGAGTGGCGTCAATATCTATACTGACAGTCAGTATATGCGCCTTGATATGACCGCCGCGCGCAATCTTGAACTTTGCGAAACAATGCGCACAAAATCGAAAAAAGGCTCGCTTTTGTGGGTGCTTGATAAGACCAAAACCCCGATGGGCAAACGCCTTATTCGTAACTGGGTGTTACAGCCCCTTATCAATATTACTTCGATAAATTCCCGTCTTAATGCGGTTGAAGAACTTGTGAGCAATGTGATTTTGCGCGGTGAGGTAATTGAGAGTCTTTACGGTATTCGCGATATTGAACGAATTATGACCAAAATCGTGTACGGTACTGCCAACGCTAAAGATTTGCTATCGTTAGCGCAGACTTCACAAAAACTCCCGCAGATAAAGTCACTTTTATCAAATGTCAATTCCAAAAAACTTCAAACAATATATTCCGATATTGATGTTTTAGAGGATATATATTCCTTGATTGAGGAATCAATCAATCCCGAAGCGCCGACAACTCTTCGTGAGGGCGGTCTTATTAAAAAAGGCCATAGCAATATTGTTGACACCTTGCGAAATGATATGGAAAACGGCACCTCGGTTCTTGCCGAGATTGAGGCAAAGGAAAAAGAGCGCACAGGAATTAAAAATCTCCGTGTGCGTTATAACAAGGTTTTCGGTTATTATATCGAGGTTACGAATTCGTTCCTCCAATTAGTTCCCGAAGATTACATAAGAAAACAAACACTTACCAACGCCGAGCGTTTTATCACCGAAGAATTAAAGGAGATTGAAAAACGCGTTCTGACGGCTAAAGACCGTATTGTACAGGTTGAGTATGAGATATTTGACGGCATCAGAAAAGCTGTTGCCGCTCAGGTTAAACGCGTACAAAAAACCGCTTGTGCTATTGCCGAGCTTGACGCTTTGACGTCTCTTAGTTTCGTTTCGGCGGAAAACCACTACTGTCGTCCGCTTGTAAACAGTAGCGGTAAAATTTCGATAAAATCGGGAAGACATCCTGTTGTAGAACAGGTGATAAACATTCCCTTTGTCGCTAATGATACCTTCCTCGATATGCAGGATAATCGTTGCGCTATTATCACAGGTCCTAATATGGCAGGTAAATCGACCTATATGCGCCAAACTGCGCTTATAACTTTGATGGCACAAATCGGTTGCTTTGTACCTGCACAAATCGCCGAAATCGGTATTGTTGATGCGATATATACCCGTGTCGGCGCTTCGGATGACTTGGCTTCAGGGCAGTCAACCTTTATGGTCGAAATGAGCGAGGTTGCGGCTATTCTGAAGAATGCCACCAAAAACAGCTTGCTCATCCTAGACGAAATCGGCAGAGGTACTTCAACCTTTGACGGTATGTCGATAGCACGCGCAGTGCTCGAATATGTTGCAGACAAGCGCAAGCTTGGTGCTAAGGCATTGTTTGCGACACACTATCATGAGCTTACTGCTATGGAAGAGCAACTCGGCGGTGTTAAAAACTATAATATCGCGGTCAAAAAGCGCGGTGACGATATAACATTCCTTCGCCGAATTATCCCTGGCGGCGCTGACAGAAGCTACGGTATTGAGGTTGCGAAACTTAGCGGTATTCCGAATTCGGTAATTGAGCGTGCTAAGGATATTTTAAAAGAAACCGAAGAACAGGGCGTTGTAACCTACAAAACGGTTGCTGAACCCGATTCACAAATGTCTTTCTCGATGCAAAGCGGTCAGGATATTATCAAAGAGCTTAATGCAATCGATGTTAATACTCTGACTCCGATTGAGGCAATGCAGATTTTGTTTGATATCTGCAACAGAAGTAAGAATTTATAGTAGAAAAGAGGTGCTAAAATGCCTAAAATCAATCTTTTGGATAAGCATATTTCCGAGCTTATTGCCGCAGGTGAGGTTGTCGAAAGACCTGCATCGGTCTTAAAAGAACTTATTGAAAACTCGATTGACGCGGGTGCTACCATTATCACTGTTGAAATTAAAAACGGCGGTATTTCATATATGCGCATAACCGATAATGGTTGCGGTATTGAGGCTTCTGATGTGCCCTTGGCATTTTTGCGCCACGCTACAAGCAAAATTAAAAGCGGGGAAGACCTTAATTCTATTGCCACATTAGGCTTCCGAGGTGAAGCCTTGGCGGCGATTTCTTCGGTTGCCAAGGTCGAAATGCTTACTAAAACTCATGATGCCGAAAACGGTACATATTACTGTATTGAGGGAGGAACTGAGACCAACAATTCACCCTCGGGTTGTCCTGACGGCACAACAATTATTATAAAAGACTTGTTTTATAATACCCCTGCGCGAATGAAATTCCTTAAAAAAGATGTTTCGGAGGCTAATGCTTGCGCCAATGTTATTGACAGAATCGCGCTTTCTCACCCTGAAATTTCGTTCAAATTTATTCGCGACGGCAAGCAAACCTTGTCTACCACGGGTGATAATAATCTCAAAAACACAGTTTATAGCGTATTAGGCAGAGAATTTTCAAACAGCCTTATTGATGTTTCGGGCGAGCTTGCAGGTATAAAGGTATGGGGACTTATCTGTAAACCCGTTTTTTGCAAGCCTACAAGAAACAATCAGTACACCTTTTTAAATGGCAGACTTGTTCGTTCGGGTACGGTCATTGCGGCGGTAGAGCAAGCCTATAAAAACAGTGCCATGGTTGGCAAATTCCCAGCATTTGTGCTTTATTTGTCGGTGCCTTTCAGCACGGTTGATGTCAATGTTCACCCTGCAAAAACTGAGGTTCGTTTCTCGGATGAAAAACGCATTTTCGACAGCGTTTATTCGGCGGTTAAAAACGCTTTGGCTTCAGGTGATACTCGCCCCGAAATCAAGCCTCAAACTCCGTCCTTTAATAAGTTCGAGCGAATGACAACCGAGGAGTTTAAGCAAACGGTTATTGAAACCGCGGAAAAACCGAAACCCACACCGAAGCCTGTGTTTGTAGAACTTCCCAAAGAACCGAAGCCTGTAATGAGTTTTGAATCTCCGACACCTGAATTTTTAAAGGTAAGGGAAGAAAAGTTAACTGCTCCTTCGATTCAACCAACAGTTTCGGAAGAAAAGCCTGTTTATAAACCGACTGTAAATGTCGATATTGTAAAGGAAGAACCCGAAGAGGTTATAGATGTAATTCTTATAGGCGAGGCATTTTCGACTTATATTGTGGCTCAAATGGGTGACAGTGTCTTTATGATAGACAAGCACGCCGCTCACGAAAGAATTTTGTTCAACGAGCTTAAAAACAACTGCGAAATCGAAGTACAAGCCTTGCTGACACCTGTTACCGTGGTTTTACCAAAACAGGAATATAATATCATTATTGATAATCTCGATATTTTAAACAAAAATGGTTTTGAGATTGACGATTTCGGTAATTCATCTGTGGTTGTCCGCGCTGTGCCGACAACCCTTATCGGCGAGGATATTTCGTCCCTCGTTTCCGAAATTGCCGAAAGTTTGCAGAAAAGCGGTAAGGTTGAAATCGAGATTTGCGAAAACCTTTACCACACTGTCGCTTGCAAAGCGGCTATAAAGGCAGGCACCAAAATCAGCACAACCGAAATGCTCGAGCTTGCTAAAAAGGTTTTACATACTAAGGAAATTATGTACTGCCCGCACGGTCGTCCCGTAGCGTTTGAAATCAAAAAGCGCGAGCTTGAAAAGATGTTTGGTAGAATACAATGATAAAAGCGTTATTTATTGTAGGCCCTACAGCATCGGGCAAAACCTCACTTAGTATTGAGCTTGCAAAAAAATTCAACGGTGAGATAATTTCTGCCGATTCGATGCAGATTTATAAGGGTATTCATATCGCTTCTGCCGCGCCCGATATGGAAGAGCGAGAGGGAATACCGCACCATTTAATCGAGTTTTTAGATTTAGAAGACGAATTTTCGGTTGCTGAATATGTCAAAATGGCGCGCAAATGTATAAAATTGGTTGCCGAAAGGGGTAAACTGCCGATTATCGTTGGCGGTACAGGGCTTTATATCTCGTCCTTACTCGATAATATCGAGTTTACCGAACATTCGGCGGATTTTGAGTTAAGACAAGAACTTGAAGAAAAATTCGACACCTTAGGCGCAGAAGAAATGCTTCATCTTTTAGCTGAATTTGATAAAGATTCTGCCGAAAGGCTTCACCCCAACAACCGTCGAAGAATTATCCGCGCGTTTGAAGTTTATAAGCAGACGGGCAAGACTATAACCGAACAAAATCTGCTTTCAAAACAAAATGACAGCGAGATTGAACCTCTTGTTATCGGCATAAATTATGAAAACCGCGAGCTTTTGTACGGAAGAATAAACCAGCGCGTTGATATTATGCTCGAAAACGGGCTTTTAGAAGAAGCAAAAGCAAACTATAACGGTTCTGCCAAAAGCGGCGCATTTCAGGCGATAGGGCATAAGGAATTATACGGCTATATCGAGGGAAAATGCACTCTCAGTGAAGCGGCAGAGCACCTTAAACAACAAACAAGGCGTTATGCAAAGCGTCAATTAACCTGGTTCAGACGCGATGAGAGGATAAAATGGTTTTATCCCGATACGGTGCCCGATTATTTGGAGAATATATTCGAATTAACAGAAAATTTTGTAAAGGAGTAATGGGCTATGAAAAAGATATCACCAATTAAGGCTATCGTTGTCATTTTGGCGCTTACCTTTTTAATACATCAGCTTGTTTCTTCGCTTTACAAACCGATCACCACCGAAACTGCAAAGTTTTACACTTCAAATGACGGTTTTGATATAACAGGTATCGTTATTCGCAACGAAATGCTTGTTAAATCAAAACAAGACGGAGTATTACACTTCTTGACACCCGACGGAAGTCGCGTTGCAAAAGATGGAGTTATTGCTAATGTTTACTCGAGCGAATCGGCATCAATCGTTTTGAGTGAAATTGACTCTCTGGAAAAGAAGATCAATAATATAGAAAGCATTATGTCGATAAACAATGTCGAGGCTTCTAATTTGGATGCGGCAAATCATAATGTTTCAAATTCGCTTAATAATCTCATTAAGTCGTCAGCATACGGCGATTTTAACGAGGTTTCGGATTTGGGTGAGGAGTTACTTTCTTCTATTAACAGAAGACAAGTTTTACTTGGCGAAGCTTCTGACTTTTCGGCGCAATTGTCTTCTCTTAATTCACAAGTGTCCGATCTTAAAAATTCTTTGCAAGACCCGATTACTAAAATTAAAGCAAGTCAGTCGGGATATTTCTTATCTGTGACAGATGGGTATGAATCGGCGCTTGATATTGAAGATTTGTCGACAGTTACACCCGATTTTCTTGACAAACTTTCAAAGAGCGAGAACAAGGACAATGTTATCGGCAAAATTGTATCCGACTATGAATGGTATATTGCGGCAAAGGTTACACTTAACCAATCGCTTAACTTTAAAGAGGGAGATAGCCTTACGGTATATACAAATCTTAAATCTGCACCGCAGTTGCCTGTGAGTGTTAAAAAGATAAATATCGCTGATAATGGCACCGATGCTGTAATAATCTTCGCTTGCAGCAATATGAATAGCGAGTTAGCGGCAATGCGAAGCGGACCTATGACGGTCGTAAACCGCGAATATTCGGGACTTAGGGTTCCTAAAAAAGCGTTGCGAGTTGTCGATTCGGTTCGCGGTGTTTATGTGGTTAGCGGTATGCAGGTTAAATTTGTACCCGTGGAGATTATTCACTCAACCGACGATTATATAATTTGTCAAAAGAATGAAAATGACGGTGCATTGCGCCTATACGACCAAGTTATAGTAAGGGGGAAGAATCTTTATGATGGAAAAATTATCGGCTGAGGAATTTGATATAAATTTTAAAGCCGTTACTGATAAGTTTAATGCCGCTTTAGAAAAAGCAGGTAAGACAGAAGAAGATGTTATTCTTCTCGCTGCTACAAAAACTGTTGATATCGATACGATAAATTATGCAATATCAAAAGGCATAAATTATGTCGCAGAAAACAGGGTGCAGGAGTTAACTGCTAAGCACGATAAACTCTCCAAGGTTCACGAGCACTTTATCGGTCATTTGCAAACTAACAAGGTTAATGATGTTATTGACAGGGTTGAACTTATACAATCGGTTGATTCTTATAAATTAGCAAAAGAAATTTCAAAACAAGCCTTAAAAATTGGCAAGGTAATGGATATATTGCTTGAAATCAACATTGGTGAAGAAGAAAGCAAATGGGGATTTTTCTACGAAGAAGCAGAAGAAGCGGTAAAAGAAGTTGCGAAACTTGAAGGCATCAGAATTCGCGGACTTATGACCATTCCGCCGATTTGTGAAACCGAAGCCGAAATAAGAGAATATTTCCGCAAAATGAATAAACTGTTTATTGACATTGGCTCTAAAAAGATAGATAATAGTTATATGGACATACTCTCGATGGGAATGTCGGACGATTTCGATATCGCCATTGAAGAGGGGGCTAACCTTGTAAGAGTCGGCACCGCATTGTTCGGAAAACGAAATTATCTTTAAAATAAATTAAGTGAGGAAAAGAAAATGGGAATTTTTGAAAAGATTAAAAACATAATGGATATACCTGAAGAGGACGAATTTGATGAGGAATTTGAAGAGGTTGAAGAAGCACCAAAGCGCAAACCGATTATTGAACCCAAGCGTGAAGCGGCTCCCCGTGTTTTAGGCGGTGGCAAGTCGAAAACTGTTAACTTCAATCTTAATCAGATGCAGGTTATCCTCGTTAAACCTGACCGTTTTGAAGATGTAAGCGCTATTGCTGATCATCTTAACGAGAAAAAAACGGTTGTTTTGAACCTTGAATCCTGCGAACGCGATGTTTCAAGAAGAATTATCGACTTCTTAAGCGGTGTGGCTTACGCAAATCACGGTAACATTCGCAAGGTCGCTGTCTCTACCTTTATAATCGTTCCAAACGAAGTTGATGTTTCAGGCGAACTTATGCTCGAAGAATTTGACGACGGACGTATGTATTTTTAATGGAGTGCGAGCTTCTACTTGCGAGAGTTGATGATGCGCGAGTTTCGTGCGAACTTAATAATAAGCCGAAGTTTTTAGGTTTTTTATCGAAAGAAGAATCGGTTTTGGTGGATAATTATCTCAAAAACCGTAATGTAAAATATTCTTTTTTTGGCGGTGAGCACCAAGCACAAAGAGTATATCTTTGCTGTTATCCCGAGTGGATGGACGAGGCCTTTTTTCCGATTAGCGCTGTGACCTTTGCCTTTCGCACGCAGGATGTTTTGCGCCACCGTGATTTTCTCGGCGCGCTTATGTCTTTAGGAATAAAGCGCGAGTCGGTGGGTGATATACTTATCGAAGATGGTAGAGCAGTCGTTTTTTTAAGTCGTGAAATCGAGGATTTTGTTCTTAAAAATCTTGCAAAAGTCGGCAGAGTGGGAGTTACAGCCAAAGTAGGTTATGAATTGCCATTGCCCGAAACCGACGCTATGACCGAAAAGACCGCTACTGTGGCATCGCTAAGACTCGACTGTGTCGTGTCGGCTGTTGCTAATCTTTCGCGTAACACTGCGAATGAGTATATCGAAAACGGCTTTGTTGCAGTAAATTCTGTTGTGTGTGAAAAGCCTACAAAGACCTTGTGTGACGGCGATGTTTTATCGGTACGGCATAAAGGTAAATTTCAAATTTCGTCGTGTGACAAAAAGACTAAAAAAGACAGATTTGTCTTAAAATACAACTGTTTTTAAAAATTAAGGAGGCATAATAATGTTATCTGCACTTGATGTAAAAAATGTCGTTTTTTCCAACGCTATGCGCGGATATAAAACCGAAGAGGTTGAAGTTTTTCTTGATAAGGTTGAGGCCGATTATACTCAGTTTGAGCGTATTATCAAGGACTATCAGGCAAAGATTGAGGAACTGAACGCTGAGATTGAGAATTTTAAGGAATCGCAAAGCAGTATTCAAAATGTGCTTCTAAATGCGCAAAAGCTTGCTGATCATATTGTAAATGAAGCAAAAGAAAAAAGTGAAGAAATAATTGTTAATGCCGAGCAGAATATAAGCGCTATTACAGCACAGGAAAAAGAGTTAGCGTTTGCTTTTGAGCAAAAGGCTAATGAGCGCAAAGCGGCATTACAGCAGGAACTTGAAGAAATGGTGGAAAAAGCCAATCTCAAGGCTAAAAGCATTACTGCCGCCGCTGAAGAATCAGTACAAAGACAACAGGTTTTGTTTGATAAATTAAAGCTTGAAATTGCGGCTTTTAGGTCTTCGGTTACAGCTAAATATAAAGAACATCTCAGTATTTTACAGGATATTCCCGATACTGTAAAGCTTAGTCCTCAGGAAATGGCAGAGGTTATCTCGGCTAAAATTGATGAATTACCTGCACCTGAAGATTTTATTGAAATCGCACCCAAAATTGCTGAACCTGAAATTATAGAAAATACTGAAAAGGAAGTTTCTTCGGGTTTTTCGATTGAAGATACCTTAGAGGAACAGACCGAAAGCGAATAATATTCTGGAGTGAATTTTTTTGATAAGTTATATTTTAGCAATAGTATGTGGTGCAGGCTTTCTTGTAGCTGACCAAGTAACAAAATACTACATTATATCGAACTTTGAACTCGGCGAGAGTACTGAGTTTTTAAAGGGATTTGTTGATATAATTTATATTAATAACAAGGGTGGTGCTTGGGGTATTCTCCAAGGGCAGACTTGGACATTACTCGCTATTACCGCAATTCTTATGATTGTTTGCTTTACCTTGCTTTTAAAACTCGGTAAAAATAATAAGATTATGTTTTGGGCAATAACCCTTATCCTTTTTGGCGGAATTGGAAATATGATAGACCGTATTTTCCGCGACGGAAATGTTATTGATTTTCTGCATTTTGAGTTTTTTCCCACTTTTCCGATATTTAATGTCGCTGACTGTGCGGTTGTTATCGGTGCGTTTTTAATGGTGGGATACTTTATTTATGACAGTATCCGTGATTCAAAAGCAAAAAAAATAAAATATCAACAAACCGAAGACCAAAATGGATAATTTGAGGGAAGTTTATAATGATAATGAGCGTGTGCGGATTGATGTTTTTGTCGCATTAGTTGCTGATATTACACGCTCGCGCGCCTCGAAGCTTATTGCCGATGGATTAGTGAAAATTGGTGGTAAAGTTGCCGTTAAAAATGATAAACTTCAAAAAGGCGATATTGTCGAAATTACTATACCTGACCCTGTTGACCTTGATATCCTACCGCAAAATCTCAATCTTGAGATAGTGTACGAGGATGATGATTTGTTGGTTGTCAATAAGCCTAAAGGTATGGTGGTTCACCCCGCCGCTGGCAATCTTGATAACACCCTCGTAAACGGTCTTTTGTATCATTGCAAAGGCAATTTATCAGGCATTAACGGAGTTTTGCGCCCCGGAATTGTGCACAGAATTGATAAAAACACGAGCGGTCTTTTGATTGTTGCCAAAAATGACAAGGCACATAATTTTTTAGCAGAGCAAATTAAGGAACATTCTTTTACCCGCGAATATGAAGCGGTGGTTTACGGTAACTTTAAAGACGATAATGGCACTGTTAATGCGCCGATAGGACGACATCCTGTAAAGCGCAAGCAGATGGCTGTTACAAACACCGCTTCGCGAAATGCAGTTACTCATTACGAGGTTTTAGAGCGTTTCGGTGATTTTACGCATTTGAAATTAAAACTCGAAACGGGTAGAACACATCAGATAAGAGTTCATATGTCTTATCTTGGTCACGCGGTGGCAGGGGACGATGTTTATGGGCCTAAAAAGGTTATAACCGAACTTTCAGGGCAGTGTCTGCACGCTAAAAAAATCGGGTTTATTCACCCGAAAACCCACGAATATTTGGAATTTGATTCGTCTTTGCCCGAATATTTCAGCAAATTTTTAAGGAGGTTAAAGCTTAATGGGAATTTTTGACGGCTGTCTTATAACGAGTGATGTTGACGATACTTTAGTGTCGAGCGGTTTTATTCACCCAAAAAATGTCGAAAAAATCGAATATTTTATGCGTGAGGGCGGTATGTTCTCGGTAGCAACGGGAAGAAGCGCCAACGCTATCGGCACTGTGACTAGTACTCTTAAGCGTTTTTCACCGTCTGTTGTGGCTAACGGTTGTATGATTTATGACTATGAGAATGAAAAAGTTCTTTATGCTGAGGTTATACCCAAAGAAGATCACAAAGTTTTAAAAGCGGTAATTGATGCAGGTTTAGATGTTGGCTGTGAGGTTCATTCAGGTATTAAAGGTTATACTGTATTAAGAAACAGCGAAACTGATTTTCATCAGGAATATGAGGGCTTTGAAGCCCCGCTTTGTGATTTTGAAGATATAGATAATTTGGATTGGAATAAGGTGATATTTTTAACCGAAAATATTGCTGAATTTGATAAAATTAAAGCGATTGCTCAAGAAATAGGTGTTAAATCAAGCTTAATTTCTACTGGTATGAACGCTAATGACGTAAAGCATTCTTTTTTGGAAATGGTACCTAATGGAATTTCTAAAGCCACTGCGATAAATAAACTTTGCGATATTTTCGGAATAAAAAAGGGTCTTTGGTTCGCGATCGGTGACTATTACAATGATGCGCCGATGCTCGAGAATGCCGATATTTCGGCGGCTACCCAAGGCGCGCCTGACGAAATAAAGCAAATGGCGGATTATGTGACTGTCGATTGTCGCGACGGCGCAGTCGCTGACTTTATTGATTATTTGACCGAAATATATAAAAAATAGTTTGGAAGGATGGAGAAAATGGAAGCTTCAAGAAAACTGGAACTTCAAATACAAGCTTGTAAAGTAAGAATGGGAATTATTGAGGGTGTTCACGCGGCAAAAGCAGGACATCCGGGCGGTTCATTATCATCAGCCGATATTCTCACATACCTGTATTTCGATAAAATGAATATTGACCCGAAAGACCCCAAAAAACCTGACAGAGACCGTTTTGTTTTATCGAAAGGTCACGCTGCACCGCTTTTGTATTCGGTTTTGGCACATAGAGGCTTCTTTGATGCGTCTTTGCTTACTTCATTACGCCAAATTGGCAGTATTTTGCAAGGTCACCCTGATATGAAGCATATTCCAGGTGTTGATATGTCTACGGGTTCGCTCGGTCAGGGTATTTCCTGTGCGGTTGGTATGGCATTATCGGCTAAGCATTTTGGCGAAAAATACCGCGTTTATTCAATTCTCGGTGACGGTGAATTGGAAGAAGGTCAGGTTTGGGAAGCCGCAATGTTTGCGGGACACAAGAACCTTTCTAATCTCACTATTTTCGTGGATTATAATAATCTTCAGATTGACGGCAGTATTGAAGAAGTTAACTCTCCATATCCTATTGATAAAAAGTTTGAAGCATTTAATTGGCATGTTATTAACATTGACGGTAACGATTTCGACCAGATTGAAGCCGCTGTTAATGATGCTGAAAAGATTGATAAACCCGTTTGTATTGTGGCAAAGACCACCAAGGGCAAGGGCGTTTCATTTATGGAAAATTCGTGCGATTGGCACGGTAAAGCGCCTAATGATGAAGAATATGAAATCGCAATGAGCGATCTTAAAGATGCTCTTGCTAAGTTACAGTAGAGGAGTGCTTAAAATGTCAGAAGTAAAAACAGTTGCTACCAGAGCTGCTTACGGTCAGGCACTCGTTGATTTAGGTCACAAGCGTGACGATTTTATTGTATTGGATGCCGACCTTGCGGCCGCGACACAGACTGGAAAATTTAAAAAAGAATTTCCCGATAGATTTTACGATTGCGGTATCGCAGAACAGAATATGATTAGCATTGCCGCAGGTGTTGCCGCAACAGGAAAAAGAGCTGTTTGTTCTTCCTTTGCGATGTTCGCCGCAGGCAGAGCTTTTGAACAGGTTAGAAACTCTATTTGTTATCCGCACCTTAATGTAGTTATCGGCGCTACACACGCAGGTATTTCAGTTGGTGAAGACGGCGCTACACATCAGTGTAACGAGGATATCGCGCTTATGCGTTCAATTCCAGGCATGACTATTATCAACCCTGCAGACGCTACCGAGGCGGCTTTGGCAGTTGAAGCGGCACTCAACCATGACGGTCCTGTTTATCTGCGATTTGGCAGACTTGCAGTACCTGTAGTGTTTGGTAACGACTATAAGTTCGAAATCGGTAAGGGTGTAGAACTTAAAGAGGGTAACGATGTTACAATTATCGCTACTGGTCTTATGGTAAACGAGGCACTTATTGCTCACGATTTATTGAAAGAAGAAGGAATAAATGCCCGCGTTATCAATATCGCAACAATTAAGCCGCTTGATAAAGAAATCGTTTTAAAGGCGGCAAAAGAAACTGGCGCTATCGTTACAGCTGAAGAACATTCGGTTGTCGGTGGTTTGGGAAGTGCGGTAAGTGAGTATTTGTGCGAAGAATATCCCGTACCTGTTGTAAAACTTGGCGTCAATGATGTTTTCGGTCACTCAGGTCCCGCGGTTAAGCTTCTTGATGAGTTCGGACTCCGTGCCGTAAACATTAAGGAAAAAGTTTTAAAGGCAATTGCTATGAAATAATTGTTTTAAGTGGCGTCTTTTTTCAGGCGCCATTTATTTTTTAAAAAAAGTTAAAAAAAGACTTGATTTTTTGGATTGAATGTGATATTATACTATGGCGGTCAAAAATACCGCATTTGCGCTGATAGCTCAGCTGGATAGAGCGTCTGGCTACGGACCAGAAGGTCGGGAGTTCGAATCTTCTTCAGCGCGCCAAAATAAAAGCTACACTTTTTAGTGTAGCTTTTATTTTTTACATAAATAGAAGATTCGAACTCTGAGAGGGTGAGCCGCTTGTAATTAAATTTAAATATTCAATTCGACGGTGGTTTAAATACGGCCAAACTCGGTGGATTATAGGTAAAAAACACGAATAGCAAAGCGATTATAAAACCTATTATCAAAAACAACAACTGTGTATTATCTCCCGAAAATTTTTCGGAATCTATAAGTTTGTTTTTTATGACCAACATTATGACAATGGAAATATAGAAAATCAAAATATTTATAAAATCAATTCCGAAGCCCAAAAATCCTTTATAGCTGTAAAATAAGATGATAATCGACAACATACCGACTATCACCGATATTACAACACTCGCTATATAATTTTTGATTTCTTTTTTTACGAATAGGTATTCTATAAACGAAAATATTACAGTGGGGAAAAAAAGTATTTTCAGGTGCTCCCAAGTGCTTTCGTTTACCGAGAAAAAGTAGCCTACTATTTGATTTTTTCCAGACCATTCGTAAACAAAGTGACTGATACCACCGAGAATTCCAATGAATATAAAAGCGATTAAATTATATTTAAATTTCATTTTATCACCGAAAATATTATATGCAATACCGTAAGTAATTATTAAAGAACACAAATTTACTAATAATAGCCAAGATTCTCTTATTGCTGAGTCGATTTATGAACGCCTTTGCGGTAATTATAAAAAAAAGTAAATACCTTAAAGGACGAAGCTATTCACTATGGGTTTGTTCACGAAGACGAGGCGAAACCTGTATTTGATACAATGTTCTTCAACCGTATGATGAACGGGTGTATTAACCTTGTAAATCCCGATATGGAATCGCCACCGTTGTTTTAATAATAAAAGCGCCTACATTTCGCAGGCGCAATTTTTATGGCTTACATAATTTACAAGCGTTATATCCGTTTTTTAAAAATTCGTTCTTTGAGCCGAGATATACCTTGTTTTTGTCTTTGGTATTCTTTAAAGCACCGCAGGTTGATTTGTGAAATTTCTTGGAATTTTTGTTTCCGCAGTAGCTTATATTCTTTTCATTTTCCTTGGGAGTAGAAGTGGTTTTATTCGAAGAGGTTGTTTTAGTTGAAGAGGAAGATTTGTCGGAGGAGGTTGTTTTGTCGACAGAGCTTGCTTTGTTGGAAGAAGTGCTACTGCTGACTGTCGCGGTATTGCTATTTGGTGAAACATCAATACCGCTGATTTTATCGGGCATACCGTCTGTTTCGGGTTCTTCTAAGCGGTAACCGTTGACAGTATTATCTTTTGGTAAATTGATTTTAACTGCTTCTTTTTGGGAAGTTGTGGAAGTTTCACCGTTGCAACCACAAAATGTAAAAGCTATTAGCGTTAGTAATATAAATAGTTTTTTCATATTAACTCCAATTTATTTTTTATTATTATACTAAAAATAATTGTTGAAGTAAACAGTAAAATATTATAAAATGTTTTTAAAGGCAGGTGAATAGAGTGAATTTGAAAGAATTAAAACAAAAAGCCAATAATTTACCCCTGAAATCAGGTGTGTATATTATGAAAGATAAGTCGGGAAAGATTATTTACATCGGCAAGGCAAAAGCGCTTAAAAACCGCGTTACGCAGTATTTTGGCGCGGGTAATCAGCACACCGAAAAGGTGCGGAGAATGGTTGAGAATGTCGATGATTTTGAATATATAATCTGTGACAGCGAATTTGAGGCTTTAATTCTTGAAAACTCACTAATCAAACAAAACCAGCCTAAGTATAACATTCTCTTAAAAGACGATAAGGGTTATTTTTATATTAAAATCACCGACGATAAATGGAAGAAAGTCGTTTCTTCCAAGCAATTGGGCAAAGATGGAGAGTATATTGGTCCATATAATTCGGGCTTTATAGTAAACGAAACGGTCGACGAGGTTCGGAAAATCTTCAAATTGCCCGATTGTAATCGCAGTTTTGATATAAAATCAAAACCCTGCCTTAACTATCACATCGGTATCTGTTTTGCGCCTTGTACAAACAGCGTTTCACTTGACGAATATAACGATATAATTGGCTCGGCAAAAGAGTATATAAAGCAGGGCGAATTTGCCGAGGATACTCTCGAAAAATTGCGCGAGCGTATGGAAACTGCGGCAGAAAATCTGCAGTTTGAGAACGCCGCGCGACTTCGCGACCGAATAAATGCGATAAATAGACTTTCCCAAAAACAAAAGGTTGTAAGCATTGCTCATAAAAATCAGGATGTTATTGCCACCGCAACTTTTGGTGAAAACGCTTGTGTTGAAGTGCTGATTTTCCGCAACTACCGTCTTACCGATAAAAGACATTATTTTATAAACGGAACTTCGGCAAGGAATGAAATTTATAACGAATTTTTACAGCAATATTATCTCGAAAGCGTTGATATTCCAAACCGAATTTTGATTGATGTACCTGTCGGAGAATTTTTGGCGATAGAGCAGTGGCTTACCGAAAAATCGGGACACAAGGTAACATTTATTAATCCACAAAAGAGCGACGGTAAGAAGCTTATTGATATGTGCCTCAGCAACGCGGCGCAGAATCTTTCGGAAGCGACTAAGCGTGATACTAAAGAGATGGCAATACTCAATGATTTGGCGGCGGTTTTAGGACTAAAAGCACCGCCTAAGTATATCGAGGCTTATGACATTTCAAATACCGCAGGAGAAAACAATGTTGCAGGTATGGTTGTTTTCAAAGATGCAAAGCCTTATAAGAAAGCATACAAGCGCTTTAAAATCAAGTCTTTCTTAGGTCAGGATGATTATCGTTCGATGGCAGAAGTACTTGACCGCCGTTTTACAGAATATGAAAAAGGGGAGGACACCGCCTTTTTGACCTTGCCAGACTTGATACTACTCGACGGCGCAAAAGGGCAGATTTCTGCGGTTTTGCCCGTTCTCGAGAAACACAATATCGATGTTCCAATATTTGGTATGGTTAAAGACTCTAAACACCGCACACGCGCTATTGCGACCTCGGGCGGTGATATTGACATTAAGGCAAACCGCCGAACCTTTACCTTTATTACAAACATTCAGGACGAGGTTCACCGCTTTGCGATAACCTATCAGCGTAAGCTTCAGTCTAAAAAACTTTTAAACCGAGAACTTACACAAATAAAGGGCATCGGTGAGAAAAAGGCTAATGCACTTCTTAAGTATTTCAAAACTTTGACGAGAATTAAAGCTGCTACTTTTGAGGATTTAATGCAGGTTAAAGGTATAAACGAGGATAATGCAAAGGCGATAAGAGAATATTTTGACATTTTTTGAACTAATTATTGACATTTTTTGTTATGTGTGATATTATGATTTGGATAGAGGCGCGGTTTGCAATCAGTAGTATGCGTTACGGCTGACAGGTCGGCATACGAAAGGGGCAATCGCCGAAATGAGAATTCTGCTGTCAAAGAATTCTTGTTGGTTTGCAGTAAAACATACTGCCGACTGTCACTTTTTAGTGGAGAGCTATCGGTGATTTTATAAATTTCCGTAATTGCTCTGTGCAATTACGGTTTTTTTATTTTTTAAATATTTTTTAAGGAGAATTTAAAATGAAGGCAAAAACAATTATTCCAAAATTGCTTATCGTTGCTTTTGTTGTCGGATTTGGCGTTCTTTGTGCTTTCACAGGCTCTATAACAAGCCCTGTCGGTACTTTGTGGTCGCTCTTTCCGCCTTTAATCGCAATCGGATTAGCACTTATCACAAAGGAAGTGTATTCTTCACTCTTTGTGGGTATTTTGATGGGTGGCTTGCTTGCTACCAACTTTAACCCCATTCACACCATCGACTCAATGGTAAGTGACGGTTTTATCTCTGCTGTATCGGGTAACGCAGGTATTTTCGCATTCCTTGTTATGCTCGGTATTATCGTTGCTCTTCTCAACAAGGCAGGCGGTTCGCGTGCATTTGGCAACTGGGCTGCAAAGCATGTTAAATCAAAGGTTGGCGCTTCGATAGCTACTTTCCTTTTCGGTATCTTAATCTTTATCGACGACTATTTTAACTGTTTGACAGTTGGCGCAGTAATGCGTCCCGTAACCGATAATGCAAAGATTTCCCGTGCAAAGCTTTCTTACATAATAGATGCTACTGCTGCACCTGTTTGTATGATTGCTCCCATTTCTTCATGGGCTGCTGCTGTTGCAGGTTACGCACCCGACGGACAGGGTATTTCGCTCTTTATTCAGGCAATTCCTTATAACTTCTATTCGCTTATGACATTTGTTTTCGTAATCGCTCTTGTTTTAATGAAGTTCGATTACGGCCCGATGAAGCTTCACGAACTCAATGCTGAAAACGGCGACCTCTTTACTACAGGCACTGTTAAGGCTGACGATGAGGAAGAAGTTCCCGCTACAACCAAGGCGAAGGTTATCGACCTTGTTTTACCGATTATCGTACTTATCGCGGTTTGTGTATTCTCACTATTCTATGTCGGCAGATGTATGGGTGAAGAATGGGTATTCGCTTCGGCTAACTATGATGCTTCTCTGGGCTTTGTAGACGCATTTTCTAACACCGATGCAACAGTTGGTCTTCCTTGGGGCGGTCTTGTTGCATTAGTATTTACTATGATTTACTTCGTAGCACGCCGTCTTATTTCCTTCAAGGATGTAATGGCATGCATACCCAAGGGCTTTATCGCAATGGTGCCCGCAATCCTCATTCTTACAATGGCAACAACCTTGAAGAATATGACAGGCTTGCTTGATTCGAGCACATTTGTAAACAACGCTCTTGTTTCAGCATCAGGTCTTAATCTTTTCTTGCCCGCAATCATTTTCTTGGTTGCTTGCGGTATTGCTTTCGCTACAGGTACTTCTTGGGGTACATTCGGTATCCTTATCCCGATAGTTTTAAGCATATTCGAGGTTGGCAGTCCTTTGGGCGTTATGAGTATGTCGGCTTGCCTTGCAGGTGCAGTTTGCGGTGACCACTGCTCACCGATTTCTGATACAACTATTATGTCTTCTGCAGGCGCACAGTGTGACCATATCAACCATGTTTCCACTCAGTTGCCTTATGCTTTAACTGTTGCCGGTATTTCATTTGTATCCTACATAATTGCCGCATTTATTCAGAATGTATGGATTTCTTTGGCTATTTCTATCTGCCTTACAATCGGTACTTTGTTCGTTATCAAAATGTTTACCGCTAAAAAGAAAGCATAATTTTTCTTGAAACTATAAGCCGTTACAGGTATAATATCTGTAACGGCTATTTTTTTGAGGTGTCTGATGGAAAAAAGGAAATTGGAAAAGCATATAGAGATTGAACGAAGTATAATTAAAAAATACCGCAAAAGTATATGGAGTAATTTTGTGGGCGCTGTTCAGGAATACGAGCTGATAAAGGAAAACGATAAAATCGCAGTTTGTATTTCGGGCGGTAAGGACTCAATGCTTATGGCTAAATGTATGCAACAGCTACAGCGCCATAGCGTTGTGCCGTTTGAATTGGTATTCTTGGTGATGGACCCTGGATATAATCCCGAGAACCGCAAATTGATTGAAGAAAATTCAAAGCTTATGAATATTCCCGTAACGATTTTCGAGAGCGATATTTTCGAGGTTACAACCCGTGTAGGCGGTTCGCCTTGTTATCTTTGTGCGCGTATGAGGCGCGGTTGTCTTTACAGTAAGGCAAAAGAACTCGGTTGTAATAAAATCGCTTTAGGACACCACTTCGACGATGTTATCGAAACTGTGCTTATGAGTATGTGCTATTCTTCCGAAATTAAGACGATGCTCCCGAAACTTCATAGCACAAATTTCGAGGGAATGGAGCTTATCCGTCCGCTTTACAAGGTTAAAGAAGACGATATAATTTCTTGGGCGAATTATAACGGACTTCGCTTTTTGCAGTGCGCTTGCAAGTTTACAGAGCAAAGCAGTGACAGGGAAGACCTTTCAAAAAGAAAGGAAACAAAGGCGCTTATTAAGTATATAAAAACCTTTAACAGAGAGGCGGACGATAACATTTTCAGAAGTATTCACAATGTCAATCTTGCGACATTACCTGGTTGGCGCGACTGTGACTCGGGTGAGAGCCACTCTTTCTTAGAAAAATATTGATTTTTGATGCATATTTTCGAGAAATTCCTTGAAAATATGCATTTTTTGTGTTAAAATATATGCTGTATAAATTTGTTCCGAGGTGGCTTATGACAAGAAGAGAAGCAAGAGAAGAAGTTTTTATTTTAATTTTCGAAAAACAGTTTAATTCTGCACCGATAGACGAGATTCTTGAAATCGCCGAAGAAGTGCGCGATTTAAAGCCCGACGATTATATAAACACCGTATTTAAAGGGGTATATGACAATCTTGAGGCTTTGGACGAAATCATTTCAGAAAAGGCTATCGGTTGGAAAATTAACCGCATTTCAAAAACTTCACTATGCATATTAAGACTTTCAATTTTTGAAATCAAATTTATGGAAGATATACCCGTTTCTGTATCGATTAACGAAGCGGTAGAGCTTGCGAAAAAATATGCAACACCCGAAGATGCCTCATTTATAAACGGAATTTTGTCTTCGGTTGAAAAATCGCTCTAATATGCAGACTGTAACAGTTAAACAGTTAAACCTGTTTGTAAAATCGTTAATCGAAGGCGATATGCGCCTTAACGATATTTATGTTGTTGGTGAGATTTCAAATTTTAAAAATCACTATGCCAGCGGTCATTTGTATTTTACATTAAAAGATAATGATGCATCAATTCGTTGCGTTATGTTCCGCGGCTTCGCTTCGCAGGTTAAATTCCGCATAGAAGACGGACTAAAGGTAATACTTCGCGGCAGGGTTTCGATTTATGAAAAAGACGGACAGTATCAGTTCTATGCCGAGGAAATGCACCCTGACGGTTTGGGTGATATTTCTTTACAGTTCGAACAGATAAAAGAGCGTTTGTCAAAAGAGGGACTCTTTGATACCGAGAACAAGCGCCCGATACCGAAATTTCCGAAGCGTATCGCGGTTATAACCTCGCCGACAGGCGCCGCTGTGCAGGATATTATGAATATATTGTCGCGCAGATGGAAATTAAGCGAAATTGTGCTTTGTCCCGTTTCGGTGCAAGGTGAGAATGCCGTTCCCGAAATGCTTGATGCATTGGAGCGCGTATATTCGCTATCAAACTGCGATTTAATTATTATCGGTCGCGGTGGCGGTTCTATCGAGGACTTGTGGGCTTTTAATAGCGAAGCCTTGGCGCGAAAGATTTATGAATCACCAATTCCTGTCATTTCTGCCGTAGGTCACGAAACCGACTTTACGATTTGCGACTTTGTGGCAGATTTGCGAGCGCCGACACCCTCGGCGGCTGCAGAGCTTGCCGTTCCTGATAAAACAGAGATTTTGGGTAAACTTAAAAATTACTCTTCACTTTTAAAAACAAATCTTGAAAACAAATTAAACACCGAAAAATCAAGGTATGGTATTCTCGAAAATTCGGTATATCTTAAAAAACCGATACAAGCAATAATCGAAAGCCGTCAGCAGAACACCGATTTACTAACCGACAGATTGCTGTTGACTTACAAAAATCGCTTAAACGATTATAAAAACCGTATGAGCAATAATTTTGCAAAGCTTGATGCTTTAAGCCCGTTGAAAGTTTTGGCGCGAGGATACTCGGTAGCGCAAAAGGGGGAAAAAGTGGTTTCGAGCATCGATGATTTAAACTGCGGTGACGATTTTTCACTCAGATTATCTGACGGCACACTCCATTGTACAGTAAATTCCAAAGGAGAATAAAATGGAAAACAATTTCGAAAACTCATTAAATGAGCTTGAAAATATTATAAAAAAATTAGAAAGTAACGAAGTTTCACTCGAGGAATCTATCGCGCTTTTTGAAAAGGGCGTCGAGCTTTCCGACACCTGCCGTAAGACCTTGGAAACTGCCGAAAAAAAGATTATAACCTTGACCGAAGCGGAAGAAAATAACAATGATTAGTGAAATTTTGAAAGACTATAAAGAGTATATCGAAAAAGAAATAGACCGTCTATTTCCGCAAATTTCTAATATCGGTTATTCTGAGGTTTGCGATGCTTCGCGCTACAGCCTGACTCTTGGCGGTAAGCGTATCCGCCCTGTGATTATGCTTGAATTTTGCAAGCTTTTCGGCGGAAAAAGGGAAGATGTTATAAACTTTGCGGTAGCGCTCGAAATGATTCACACATATTCGCTTATCCACGACGATTTGCCCTGTATGGATAATGACGATATGCGCCGAGGAAAGCCCTCTTGCCATATAAAATACGGCGAGGATATCGCGCTTTTAGCAGGCGATACGCTCTTGACCGAAAGCTTAAATGTGGCATTATCTTCCGAAGTTTGCGACAATAAAAAAGTAAAAGCTTTATCTGTTTTGTCAAAAAGAGCTGGGCTTCACGGTATGATTGGCGGTCAGGTTATGGACCTTTCGTTTGAGAAGAAAAGGCCGACTGCTGACGAGCTTAAAGAGATGTATCTTTTAAAAACTGGTTGTCTTATATCGGCGGCGGCTGAAATCGGTGCAATAATCGGCGGTGCTACCGACGAACAGATTTTAAAAGCGAAAAAATATGCCGAGAATGTCGGCCTTGCGTTTCAGATCATTGACGATATTCTTGATATCGTCGGTGACGAAGCAGTTTTGGGCAAGCCTATCGGTAGCGATGCGCAAAACCAAAAGCCGACCTTGGCTTTGATGCTCGGCTTGGACGAAGCACGAAAAATGGCATCACAACTCACAAACGAAGCGCTATCAATTTTAGATTCGTTTGACGGAGATACTTATAATCTTAAGGAACTTACAAAATACTTATTAGAAAGAAATTATTAAAGGACTGTATATTTTGAGTTATGAATTTTTAAGCGGCATAAAGACACCTGCCGACATTAAAAAATTGAATGATAACGAAATACAAAAGCTCTGCGCTGAAATTCGCGAATGCATTATTGATACCGTTTCAAAAAACGGCGGTCACTTGGCATCTAATCTCGGCGCTGTGGAGCTTACAGTTGCATTGCATCGGACCTTCAATTCGCCCGAAGATTCGATAATTTTCGATGTAGGGCATCAATGCTACACTCACAAGCTTTTGACAGGTAGATTGGACCGTTTTGGTACTTTGCGTACAGAAGGCGGTATCTCGGGTTTTATGAAGCCGAATGAAAGCGAGCATGACCCGTTTATCACAGGTCACAGCAGTAACTCGATTTCTGCGGCATACGGTATTTACCGCGCTAAAAAGCTTTCGGGACAAAACGGAACTGCGGTTGCAGTTATCGGCGACGGCGCGCTCACAGGCGGTATGGCGTATGAAGCGCTTAATAACGCCGGCGGCGGCAGAAGTAATTTTATCGTAGTGCTAAATGATAACAAAATGTCGATTTCGCGTAATGTCGGCGCGCTTGCGAGAAGCCTTACTAAAATGCGCAACAAGCCGAAATATCATTATTTCAAATTTGCACTTAATAAATTCTTGCTAAAAATCCCCTTTGGTAAATATATCAATTCCTTTATTTTTACCGTTAAGGAATCATTAAAGGGTGTAATATATAAAAACAATGTCTTTTCTTCATTGGGATTTAACTATTTAGGCCCCGTTGACGGTCATAACGTTGAATCGATGGAATCGCTATTCAAAATTGCACAAAGCTACAACCGTCCGTCGTTGGTTCACGTTATAACAACCAAGGGTAAGGGTTATCAGTACGCTGAAAGCAGTCCGAAAAATTATCACGGAGTATCGCCGTTTGATATTGATGAGGGTGCGAGCACACCTCAAAAACCCAACTTCTCGGAAATAGCTGGTAAAACACTTTGCAAAATGGCGGAGAATAATTCCAAAATTTGTGCTGTTACTGCTGCAATGACGAGCGGTACTGGGCTTTCTGAGTTTGCAAAAACCTATAAAAACCGCTTTTTCGATGTCGGTATTGCCGAGCAACACGCAGTAACATTTTGTGCAGGACTTGCCAAGGGCGGTATGAGGCCGTATTTTGCGGTTTATTCTTCTTTTTTACAGCGTGGCTTTGACCAGATTATCCACGACTGTGCAATTGAAGGCTTGCCTGTTTGCTTGCTCGTTGACAGAGCGGGAATAGTCGGTGAAGACGGCGAAACCCATCAAGGACTGTTTGATATTTCTTTCCTCACATCTGTGCCAAATATTGAAATTTATTCACCCTGCTATTACGAAGAACTTGAATATTTAATCGAAAAATCTGCCGATGCTGATTGTGTAACAGCAATTCGTTACCCTCGCGGTTCTCAGGCAGAGAAAATCACCGAATTTGATTATAAAGATGAATTTTCGGTTATAAAAGGAGAGGGCAAAACCACAATTATCACTTACGGTAGGCTCTTTTCGGAAGCTTTAAAGGCGAAGTCACAAGACAATAGTTTTGACATTATAAAGCTTAATAAAATCTGTCCTTTGAGTGATAAATTGATTGAAACAATAAAGAAATACAAAAGGATTTTAGTTTTCGAAGAAACTATTAAAAACGGCGGTATTGGAGAGCATTTGTTATCCCGTCTTGGCGGATGGAACGGCGAATTCCAAATTCACGCGGTTGAAAATAGATTTGTTCCTGCGGCGAGCGTTTTTTCGGCGCTTAAATCAAACGGTCTTGATAGCCAGAGTATGTTAAGGAGTATTAAATGCCTAAATTAAGATTAGATGTGGCTTTGGTTGAACAGGGTTTTGCTGAAAGCCGTGAAAAAGCCAAAGCGCTTATAATGTCGGGTATTGTTTTTGTAAATAATCAAAAATCCGATAAAGCGGGGAATACTGTAAAGCAAGACGACATAATAGAAGTAAGAGGAGAAACCTTGAAATATGTAAGCCGCGGCGGTTTGAAACTTGAAAAGGCAGTCAGCGTTTTTGATTTTTCACTCAAAGACACAATTTGTGCGGACATTGGCGCATCAACAGGCGGTTTTACCGACTGTATGCTCCAAAACGGCGCTAAAAAGGTTTATGCTATTGATGTCGGCTACGGTCAGCTTGCGTGGAAGCTGCGCACAGACGAGCGCGTAGTGAACCTTGAACGCACAAACTTCCGCTATGTTACACGCGAACATATCCCTGAAGAATTAGACTTTGCTTCGGTTGATGTTTCTTTTATCTCTTTGTCACTTATTTTGCCTGTTATGAGAACTCTCTTAAAAGAAGACGTTCAGGCGGACTGCCTTATAAAACCGCAGTTTGAAGCAGGTAAAGAAAATGTCGGTAAAAAGGGCGTTGTAAGGGACAAAAATGTCCATATCGCAGTTATTGAAAAGATTGTTGGTCTTATAAATGAAAATAATTTTTCTCTTTTAGGTCTTGATTTTTCGCCTGTAAAGGGACCTGAGGGAAATATTGAGTATCTTTGTCATATCAAGAAGGCTGATACACCGCAGAATTTATGTGAAATTTCACCTATTGAGGTTGTAGATAAATCTTACCAAGCTTTGAAGGAGTGAAAAGTATGACAATTGCAGTATTGCCGAATCTCGATAAACGCGGCTCGGCTCAGGTTGTTGAAAAATTGGGAATAATTTTAAAGCAACAGGGGATAGAGGCTTATCTTCCCGATACTGTTTGCAGTTCGAATTTTAAAACCGCACCCGAAGAGGAATTGTATGACCTTGCCGATGTAATTATCACTATCGGCGGTGACGGTACAATTATCCGCTATGCTAAGCTTGCAGCTTTAAAGGGTAAGGCTGTTTTGGGTATCAATGCGGGAAGAATGGGATATCTTGCCAATATCGAACAAAATGAACTTTCCCTCATTTCAAAGCTTAAAACAAACGAATATTTCGTCGAAGACCGAATGATGCTGAGTGTCGAAGTATTCGAAAACGGCAAAAAAGTCAATGAATACACCGCTTTAAATGACGCGGTTATCACAAGCGGTTTTATATCGCGCATTATTGATATCAGCGTTTCAGTGGGCAAGGATGCAATAAATTATCTCGCAGACGGTCTTATTGTTTCAACCCCGACAGGTTCTACAGCATACTCAATGTCGGCGGGCGGTCCTATTATCGACCCCTTGACCGAGAGTATGTGTATTACTCCGATTTGCTCACATTCTTTGTCAGCAAAGCCGATACTTCTCGGCGCGCAAAATGAAATTTTGCTTAAATCTTTTTCAAAAAAGCGCACTGAAATATATCTTACAGTAGACGGCAGAAAGGTTGCTAATGTAAAACCATATACAGAGATTAAGATTACTAAATCTCCCAATACCGTAAAGCTTATACGCCTTAACGACCGTTCATTCTATAAAACGCTCTCTATTAAATTTAAAGACGGCAGGAGTTTTTAATAATGAAAAACACAAGACAAAAAGCAATTCTTAATATTATTGAAAATAGAATTGTTGTAACTCAGGACGATTTACAAACCGAACTTCAGAATTTGGGGTTTGAGGTTACACAGTCGACCGTTTCGCGCGATATCAAGGAATTGAAGCTTGTAAAAACACACGATGCTGACGGCAATTACCGATATACTGAAAATATGCGCGCAAGAGAAGAAAATTCTCACACAAGGGATATTTTTGTAAACTCCGTTTTGTCAGTGGATTTTGCACTTAATAATGTTGTAATTAAATGCCGCGCAGGTATGGCTTCAGGTGCTTGTGTTGCGCTTGACGAAATATTTCATAATTTAATGTTGGGCTCACTTGCAGGCGACGATACGATTATTGTTGTAACATCAAGTGTCGAAGATTCGAAAAAATTAACCCAAGAAATCAAGAATATTTTATAACGGCGGAAGTTTTATGTTAAAATTTTTACATATTGAAAATATTGCGGTTATTGAAAAGACAGATATTGAATTTAAGTCGGGTTTTAATGTTCTGACAGGTGAGACAGGTGCGGGTAAATCTATCGTCATTGATGCGATAAACGCAGTTTTAGGTGAACGCACCTCTAAAGACCTTATCCGAACCGGTTGTGATAATTCGCTTGTTTCGGCTGTTTTTGGCGAACTTGACAACAAGACGATTGCTCTTTTGGGCGAGAATGATATAGAACCCGATTGTGACGGCAATGTCATTATTACCCGAAAAATCAGTCTTTCGGGCAAAGGCTTTATTAAAATCAATAATATTCCCGTTACAGCGACTGTCTTGCGTGAGATTTCCAAGAATTTAATAAACATTCACGGTCAGCACGATAATCAAGCGCTTTTAAATCCCGATGAGCATTTGAGTTTTATTGATGCCGTAGCAGATAATTCGAAGCTTTTTGACGATTATTATGCCGAATTTCGCAACCTTAATGCTATTCGTAAGGAACTTTTGTCCTTGCAGATGGACGAGGACGAAAAGGCGCGTAAGATTGATTTGCTTAAATATCAGATTAACGAGCTTGAGTCGGCTGACATCAAAATCGGCGAAATTGAGGAATTAAAAGATAATCTTCAAATCGCCAATAACTTTGAAAAGACCTATAAAGCGCTTTCGAGAGCCGACTTTCTCTTGAGCGGTACTGACGATACCGACGGTGTCTTGACACAGCTTGGCAATACCTCGAAGTATTTGGCAACTGTCGGCGAAACCTTTGAAGACAGCCTTTCAAAACTTAATGAAGCAATTACAGTTATTGAGGATGTGAGGGCGGAGGTATCGTCATTTTTAGGAAATGCAGAACTTTATAACCTTAATCCCGACGAAATCAATCAAAGACTTGATTTTTTGTCGCGACTTATGGTAAAATACGGTTCGAGTGAAGAAAAGATGATTGAATTTTTAAGTACCGCTAAAGCTGAGCTTGAAAATATAACCCTTTCGGACAAGCGTATTACAGAACTGTCTTCGCTTTTAGACGAAGCGAAGCTTCGGTTGGTTGAAAAAGGCAAAAAGCTTACCGATTCGCGCGAAAAAGCGGCACAAAAATTCTCTAAAGAGGTTTGCGATATTCTAGAATATCTCAATATGCCAAATGTTAAATTTATCGCTGATTTAAAGCAGGGCAAATACACAAAATTCGGCTGTGAT
>JAZNLE010000119.1:0-4005 GCA_045578885.1 Acutalibacteraceae bacterium
TTACTTTATTTTATTACCACAATTAAAGCAAAAAACATCATCGTCCGAAAGCGCCACCCCACACGTGGAACAGTTCTTGGTTGTAGTATTAATATTATCGTTAACCAACTTAGAACCACAGCCTACACAAAAAGCACTGTCAGCACTGCACTCTCGACCACAGTTAAAACACAGTTTTATGTTTTTAATACGAATTATCTTTACTTTGAATTTTTCAATATTTTTATCGTAATTTTCAATAAAGCCAAAAAGCGAAGCAAACGGTTCTTGCACAATGTCAATTGATTGTTCTTTAATTGACATATCATAAAACAACTTACCAAGCTGAGCATAGATTTGATCTTTTTCGCTTTCGCTCTGCTGAATTAATGTGTTAATTTTTGAAATGTTTATTGTGTCTTTTACATTTTGCACCGTTTCTTGGCTAGTCTTGTTTAATTTCTCAAGAAAATTATCCATTTCTCAATCTCCTGTTTATAAAATAAAAAGTGCAGCGACCGAAGTAACCGCACCAAAAAAGCAAACTCCGATAGCATTTCAATTAAGTTCTTATCTTTAACACAATTATAGCGGCAAAATATGCTAAAGTCAAGATAAATTCGTATCTTTAACATACTTTGGAGATGATAATTGTATGAAGATTTATGATTACAACGGTAAGAAAAATATCTGCGGTGACAGAGTTCACGAAGCAAGATGTAAATTAAGGTTAACTCAAAGTGACTTGGCAGCCCAACTACAAATAAACGGAATAATAATTGAGCGTGACAGTATTTCAAGAATTGAAATTGGCACAAGATTTGTAGCTGATTACGAATTGCGAGAATTGTCAAAAATTTTAAAGGTTTCAGTTAATTGGTTACTTGGTGTTGAATGACAATCCCTCAGTCATTTTTGACAAAATGACAGCTCCCTTTACACAAGGGAGCCTTTTTTATGATACATTTTTAAGTTGTACACTTTGCGCTGTTTCAAGCATATTTTCGGCGAATATACCGTAGCCTTTGGTACTATCGTCGAGTAATACATGAGTTACCGCACCGATTAGCTTTCCGTTTTGCAAAATCGGACTACCCGACATTCCTTGCACGATACCGCCTGTTTTTTGGAGCAATTCGCTGTCTGTGATGGTTATCAGCATATTTTGTGTCGAAGAATTATAGTAGGAATTTCTTATTTCAATCTCACACTCATAAGCCTTTGGCACTTCACCGTCTATGGTGCAGAAAATCTCTGCTTTTCCCTCTTTAATCTCCTGTTTCAAGGCGATTTCGGTAAGGTTTGTAAACTTGAGATTTCCCTTAAATTCGGAATAGATACCGCGTTCGCAGTTGAGCCTTATATCCCCGAGGCTTTCGAAATTGAATCTGCCTTTGAGCTGTCCTGCGGTTCCCATTTTGCCCTTTTCGACCGATATTATCTGCGCCGAGACAATCTCGCCCTTTTCAATTTCCAAAATCTTTTTGCTTTCCTCGTCGCAAACGCCGTGACCGAGCCCGCACAAAAGATTTGTAGTCGGGCTATAAAAAGTCAGCGTGCCGATTCCTGCCGAGCTGTCTTTCACCCAGACACCGATTTTATATTGTTCGGTGTCCTTTGCCTTGACCGCCGCGAAATTAAAATAAATTTTGGTATTGCCACGCATTACTTCAAACTTCATTTTTTCCCCGTTCGAGTTTTCGATAATATACCCCAAATCCTCGTTTGTGTAGACCTTTTTGCCGTTGACCGAGATTATATAATCCCCTGCTTTGAGTCCCGCTTGTTTTGCGGGATTTTGGTTGCCGTTTTCGGTTGCAACATCGGTAATATCGCTCACAAGAACGCCTTTTGTATAAATTTTCATACCAAACGGTGTGCCGAGAACCGCCACCTGAAGCTCGTCAATAACCTCGACCTTAGCCGTAGAAATCGGAATAATGCCGAAGACCTTTAAATCAACCTCAAACTCTTCCCCAACGCCGTAATTACCGCTTACGCGCGAGAGTCTAGCGCCGTTATATTCAGCAGTTATAGGAAGAGTTGTGCCAATATCAAGCGACTCGCCGTTTTTAATTTTAAACTTGCTGTCAATACTATTATCAAGGTAGATAACAGCCGAAAAAATCAGAATATTTGAAATTAAAAGCACTAAAAACAAGGCTTTTACAATTCTGTTAGCTATCTTCAAAAAATCACCCTTTAATATTTTGCGCATTTTGCAAAAATTTAATAAATGTAAAATATAGCGAAAATGTTAATTTCCTTGCTATTTTCAGTTTATTGTGTTATGATAATCTCGGTGATAATTTTGACAGAAATTTATTTTGTTAGACATTGCGAAGCGCTTGGAAATAAAAATCGCCTCTTCCAAGGAGTCAGTGATTTTGACATAAGCGAAATGGGCGCAAAACAACTCGAATTTTTAAAAAAACGCTTCGAAAATATTAAAATCGATAAAGTTTATTCCAGTCCTCTTTTACGCGCCTATAAAACAGGTCTCGCGGTCAAAGGTGACAAGGATATCCCGATAGAAAAATGCGACGGGTTAATCGAGCTTGACGGCGGTATTGTCGAGGGCAAGCCCTTTGCCGAAACCTTTAGCAGTATGCCTCATCTCGCAGATGCTTGGGACAACCACCCGCAAGACTTCCACCCCGAAGGCGGCGAGTCTATGCGCCACGCTTACGAGCGTGTTTATGAGACTATTTTATCCCTTGTAGACGCCAATCGCGGTAAGACCATCGCCTGCACCACACACGGCGGTGTCACAAGATGTCTTTTGTGCAGAATTTTGCATGGCGATATCCGCGAGCTTAAAAATACCCCTTGGGCAGATAACACAGCGATAGCGCGCATACTCGTTGACGATAACAACAAAATGACTCTAGACTTTTACAACGACACCACCCACCTACCCGAAGAATATTTACCTAAAAGAACCCGAATTTCAACATTTATGAAGGTGAACAAATGATTATAATGTCAGTTGATTTGGGCAAAGCACGTACAGGAATTGCCGTTAGTGACGTGGGAGAAAGCTTTGCTTTTCCGAAAACCGTTATAACCGAATATAATACCGAAAAACTGGTTGATAAAATATCGTTTTGCGCGAATGAATACGGTGCTGAGCTTATAGTGGTCGGTCTGCCGAAGAATATGGACGGTAGCAGTGGTGAACGTGCCGCAGAATGTACCGCAATCAGCGAAAAAATCGCCAAATTGAGCGGTAAAGAAGTTGTTATGTGGGACGAGCGCTGTACAACAGTTTCGGCTCACACTGCCCTTAATTTCACCGATACGAGAGGCAAAAAGCGCAAGGCTGTCGTAGACGCTGTTGCGGCGGTTATAATCCTCGAAGATTATTTAAAATTTAGAAAAAATAACAAATAATGTATAAAGGGTGTAATAATTGAAAAAATTATCTGTTATCTTTGTTGCAATGCTACTACTTGTGCTATCAGCCTGTTCTCTAAACGGTAATAAACTTTTTGATATCACCCACAAAACCTATTCCTCTGATTCTTTAAAGTTTGTCACCGAAAAAGAAAGTTATTCTTTAGATGATACTGTAATCCGTTATTCTTTAACCAATATTGGTGATAAAGAAGAATTTATTGCAGGTGACGATAACTGTTTTGCACTACATAAGTTAGTAGATGGTGAATGGAAATTGGTTGGAACAAAAACCGAACACGCTTGGAATTCCCTTGGTCAAAATTTAGAGCCTGAACAAACGGAAGAACGGGAAATTGAACTTGAAAATTATTTTTATTTACCTTTAGAAAAAGGAACATACCGAATTGCAATAGAGCATCTCGTTTCAAATGCCTTTGAAATTTCTTAATGGCTATTAAAAAATCCTGATTTTGTAATTATAGAAAAAATAATAGATAAAAAGATACCGCCTTGCTCTCGCAAAGCGGTATCTTTTTACATTCTCTTTTTAGGCTTCATATCGAAATTCGGGTTAAATGCATAGAAATTCTTGGAGTTAAGCTTATCAGTTGAAAGTCTAAGCGCTTC
>JAZNLE010000120.1:0-9791 GCA_045578885.1 Acutalibacteraceae bacterium
CGGCTGCGTAAAGGTCTGTTTTTTCATCAGTAAGCTTTCCTTTTGCCTGTTCAGGGCTGAAATAATGTACTGAGCCGATTGCAGTATCGGTCATAGTTTTTGTATCACCACGGCTGAAACGGGCGATTCCGAAATCTGTAACCTTTATTGTACCGTCAGACTGAAGCATCATATTCTGAGGTTTTACATCACGGTGAACAATGCCTTTGTCGTGTGCATGCTGAAGTCCTTTTAAAATCTGAATTGTGAAGTGCACAGCGTCTTTCCAACGAAGACTTCCTTGCTGTTCAATAAACTCCTTCAAAGTGATACCCTCAATATATTCCATAACAATATACTGAATAAGGTCACCAAAGCTTACATCATAAACGCTTACGATATTAGGGTGAGAAAGCATAGCGATGGCTTTTGATTCATTCTTGAATCTGCGCAAAAATTCTTGATTTGATATAAATTCTTCCTTTAAAATCTTAACAGCGACCAAGCGATTTTCAACATTATCAAATGCTTTATAAACAACAGCCATACCGCCAACGCCGATAATTTCTCTTATTTCATATCTGCCGTCAAGGCGTTTTCCTAAATACTTATCCATAATAAACAGTCCTTTCTTAATTTGCGGTGAGGGTTACAACGGTTATATTGTCGCCGCCGCCGCCTTCATTTGCAAGGTCTACTAATTTTTCTGCAACATAAGTAATTTCGTTTTGTAAGAAGGTTTTGAGGATATTTTCGCCAGTTACAAAATTCGTAAGTCCGTCACTGCACAAAAGCAATGTTTCATTTTGTGAGAGCGTCAAGAAGTCAGTATCAACGATGACCTCACCCTCGACGCCTAAAGCACGGGTAATAACATTCTTGCGAGGATGAACACTTGCATCTTCAGGGGTGATTTTACCCGACTCAATTAACGATTGAACTATCGAATGGTCTTTGGTAAGTTGAGTTAGTTTATCATTTACAAGATAAATTCTGCTGTCGCCGACATGGGCAATAACAACCTCGTTGTTCTTAACAACTGCAACTACTATTGTCGTTCCCATACCGCTTAAAGCCTCGTTTTTGGAAGCGCGGTCGAAAATTTGCAGGTTTGCGCTCGAAATTGCGCTTTTTACAACCCTTTCGATTTCGGTTGAGGTCATATTTTCACGGTACGAATTATAAAGATACTCACTGACAGTTTTAACTGCGATTTCGCTGGCGATGTTACCGGCATTAGCGCCGCCCATACCGTCGCAAACAATTGCAAAGGTGAAATTCTTAGCAATCTCACCCGCGATAAAAGCGTCTTGATTGCTGTGTCTTATAACACCCTTGTCAATTTTACTTCGTATTATCATTGAGTAGTACCTCCTTATGTTTTCTTCTTAATTGTCCGCACGAGGCGTCTATATCGGCGCCGAGAGTTCTGCGGACAGTCGCATTTATACCGTTATATCTCAAGCGTTCTTTAAAACGCAGAATCTTTTGTGTATTAGGTTTTTTAAAGGAATTTTCTTTAACAGGGTTTGCAGGGATTAAATTAACATGGCACATTATCCCTTTGAGTTTTCGCGCCAATTCGTCAGCACACTCGTTTGAGTCGTTGACACCCTCTATTAAAGCATATTCAAAGGATATTCGCCTTGTTGTCACCTTTTGATATTCTTTGCAAGCTTTAAGTAGCGCATCGACATTCCATTTTTTATTGACACGCATCATAGAATCTCTGATTATATCATTCGGCGCATGCAAGGATATTGAAAGGGTTATCGGGAAATTATATTCTGCCAATTTTTCGATACCGCTTACCACACCCGATGTTGACAGCGAGATGTGACGAAGACCGATATTAAGTCCGTCTTCACAGGAAACGAGCTGTAAAAACTTAACAGAATTATCGAAATTATCAAGCGGTTCGCCCATTCCCATCATAACAACATTGGAAACGCGGATATTATTGTCGGTTCCCGCTTTCATTATTTGCGCGAGCATTTCGGATGCGGTGAGATTTCGGCAAAGTCCGTCAAGACCTGATGCGCAGAACGAACAGCCCATTCGACAACCTACTTGTGTTGAAATACAAACAGTATAGCCGTGCTCGTATTTCATTAAAACCGACTCGATATATTCGCCGTCAAAAAGCTCGTAAACATACTTTACAGTACCATCGATTTGCGACACGAACTTATTAACGATTTTTACATTTGCAAGGTAGCATTTTTCTTTTAAAACTTCGCGCAGAGAGTTTGGGATGTTGGTCATTTGGTCAAAATCTTCAACTCCCGACTGAAGCCATTTAAAAATTTGCTTTGCGCGGAATTTAGGTTCTGAAAGCCCCTCTAAAAACTCGCTTAATTCTCCCAAATCAAGAGAACGGATATCGATTTTTCCCAAATTAAGCCTCCTTTACCGTCTTTTTAAAAGTGCGCAGAAAAAACCGTCAGTGCCGTCAATATGTGGCATAAATGTGTGCGAATACTCCAAAGAAAAATCGAGGTTTTCATCTAAAAATCGGCTTACAATTTCCTCGTTTTCAGCTTTTCGCAAGGTACAGGTGGAATATAACAGTCTTCCGCCCTGTTTCAAGTAATTTTTAGCGTTGGATAATATTTTATATTGAATTTCGGGCAAATTTTGAAATTCGCCGAAATTTTTATACTTAATTTCGGGCTTTCGGCGGATAATACCAAGTCCCGAACAAGGAACATCGCATAATATGCAATCAAATTCGCCTAAAGACTCATCAAAAACAGTCGCATCGCAAACTTTTGGTGTTATGATGCTTAGTCCCAATCTTTCAGCAGACTGTTTGATTAGATTGCATTTGTGCTCATAAAGGTCGCAAGAGATAATTTCGCCCATGTTTTCCATATTGATTGCCGAAGTAAAGCTTTTACCACCGGGAGCTGAACACATATCGAGCATACGCTCGTCAGGTTGCGGGTTTAAAACTTCAACCACCTTTTGCGAAGCTAAATCCTGAACATAGAAGCAACCGTCTTTATAAAGAGGGTTATTGGCAATATCTATCCCCTGTTTTAAAACAAAGGCGCTTGCAAGCGAAGTTTCCGCTGTTTCTACACCTATTTCCGATTTGAAAGTATCAATATCGGTTTTTAGAGTGTTTACCTTTACTGTAAGCGGTGCAGGTTTAAGGCTTTCTACGAGCAACGCTTTAGTATTTTCTGTGCCGTAGTCCTTGACAAAACTTTCAATAATCTCGACAGGACAGGAATATAAAACACTCAAATCTTTTGCGCTGTCACCCTCGGGAAGAAGCTTTTCACTTCTTAAAATATTGCGCAAAACCGCGTTTACAAAGCCTGAATTTCTGCTTTCTTTAGAATTTTTTATAAGCTTTACAGCCTCATTTACAGCGGCGCTTTGCGGAATTTTATCCATAAACATTATCTGATAAAGTGCTACGCGTAAAACTTGGAGTGAAAACTGCGAAACCTTTTTTAAAGGGGTTTTTATGTGGTTTTGAAGCACATAATCCAAAGTGATTTTACGTTCAAGCACACCGTAAATCAAGGCGGTTACAAAGGCTTTATCGCTCTGGGTTATTTCAAGTTCTTTGAATATTGAATTTATGGTAAGATTCGAATAAGAAATGTCTTTTTCAATCTTTAAAAGCGCTTTTACGGCGGTTTTTCTCGGATTTACCATATTATTCACCGATAACCGTACCGAGCGGAATTTGTTTACCGCAAAGCATCTGTTTTGCGGTCATAACTTTTGAACCCTCGGGCTGTAATTCAAGAATGCGAATTGAGGTACCGTCAGCACAAGCAACGGTCAAATCTTCGGTATTGCCGATAACTGTACCGCATTTTTCAGTTGTAATGTCGCCCAAAAGAGTTTTTATGACTTTAATTCGTTTGCCCTCGTGGAAGAAAAATGCGCAGGGCCAGGAGTAATAACCGCGTGCTGCATTATGAATTTCATTAGCAGTCATATTAAAATCGAGCTTCGCCATATCTTTTTTGATAATCGGTGCGTAAGAAACCTCACCTGTTTGTTTTTTGGGGGTAATTTTGCCTTTTTCGAGTTTTTTAAGGGTTGACACCATCAAATCGGCACTAACAACCGAAAGGCGTTCAAAAAGTTCTTCCGCCGTTTCGTTTTCGCCGATTTGAACCTCAACTGTTTCCAAAATATCGCCTGTATCCATACCCTCGTCCATAAGCATTGTGGTAACGCCTGTTACGGTTTCACCCTGAACAATGCACCATTGTATCGGTGAAGCACCGCGGTACTTTGGAAGTAATGATGCGTGGCCGTTGACACAGCCGTATTTAGCAACTGACAGTATTTCTTTAGGCAAAATTTTGCCGTAAGCGACAACTACGATTACATCGGGGTTAATATCCTTTAAAATTTCCAAAGCCTCGCTGGTTCTAACCGAATTTGGCTGAAAAACAGGGATATTATGTTCGCCCGCACACACCTTTACAGGCGGCGGTGTTAAAATCTGTTTTCTGCCGACAGGCTTATCGGGTTGAGCAAAAACCGCGCAGACTTCGTGTTCGCTGTTTATCAGCGCCTCAAGGGTTTTGACCGCATAATCGGGCGTACCCATAAAAACAATTCTCATACTATTTTCCTTTGTTAGCTTTGTCGATATAGAGTATTCCGTCAAGGTGGTCAATTTCGTGGCACAAAGCACGCGCTTTGAGTCCCTCACCCGTGACGGTAAAATTATTACCAAATCTGTCCTGAGCGCGAACTGTAACCTTTAAAGGTCGTGTGACTTCTGCAGATTTTCCCGGCAAAGACAAACATCCTTCGTTATCGGTTTGTTTGCCCTCTGTAGCTGTAATCACAGGGTTTATAAGCTCTAAAAGACCGTCACCCACATCAATAACACAATATCTTCTTAAAATACCAATCTGTGGCGCGGCGAGACCTACACCCTCTGCCTTATACATAGTTTCTTTCATATCGTCAAGCACAGTCCACAGTTTTTCGTCAAACTGCATCTGTGTTCGGCAGACCTTTCTTAAAACATCGTCACCCAATGTGACAATATTTCTGATAGCCATAAATTTTGTCCTCCTAAATAACGGTTTCGGGGTTGAAATCGACCGACACCGAAACATCCCGAGCGTGTTTTATATCCAATGCTTTTTTAAGCATATTTCTGAAATTTTTATTATTTTTGCATTTTATCATCATTCTGAAACGATAGCGGTTATTGACCTTTGCAATAGCCGATGCTGTCGGCCCTAAAATGATGAGTTTAATATCTTTATACTCTTCTTTTAGCATTTCCCGTATTCTGTCAAAAATGCCATTTATTGCCTCGAGCGCTTCTTCACGGTAAACCGATTGCGTGCAGACATAACAAATATCACAGTACGGCGGATAGGTCATAAGCTGTCTAGTCATAATCTCGCTTTTGTAAAAACTGTCATAATCCTGATTTTTAGCAAGCTCGATTATGTTGTTGTCGGGATTTACAGTCTGAATAATAGCCTTACCCGAGTTTTCACCTCTGCCTGCGCGGCCAACAACCTGTGTAAGCAGTGAAAATGTCCGCTCGAAGCTTTTAAAATCTTCGCTGTATTGCGCGCCGTCTGCTCCCAAAACACCAACTAAAGTAACATTCGGGAAATCGAGTCCTTTTGCGACCATTTGGGTGCCTAAAAGTATATCGTATTCGCCGTTTGCGAAGTCGCCAAGGTATTTTGAATAAGAGTCGCGCGACATTGTGCTGTCTGCATCAAGCCTCAATATACGGGCACTCGGAAAAAGAGCTTTCAGCTCTTCTTCGGCTTTTTGAGTGCCGAGCCCTAAGAATTTTAAGTGTTCTTTTTCGCATTCGGGGCATTTATTGGTAACCGCAACCGAATGACCGCAGTAATGACACATAAGACGCTTATTCGCCGAATGGTAGGTCATAGAAATACTGCAGTTCGGGCAGGTTGCAACATATCCGCAATCGGGACAGGAAATATATGTATTGTGTCCGCGGCGGTTTAAAAGAATAATCGCCTGCTTTTTATCGTCAAGCGTCGACTTTAATTCTTCGTACAAAACAGTGCTGATGCTCGAAGAATTGCCGCCGAGAATTTCCTTTTTCATATCGACAACAGTAACAGGCGGAAGCGTCGCCTCGCCGTATCTGTTTTTTAAGGTGTAAAGTGAATATTTGCCTGACTTTGCCTTGGTATAGGTTTCGATAGACGGTGTCGCCGAAGCCAAGCACAAAAGCCCTTTGTGGTAGGCGGTGCGAAATTTCGCCAAATCTCTTGTGTGAAAACGCGGAGATTTTTCCGATTTATAGGTGTGCTCCTGCTCTTCGTCGATGATTATAAGACCTAAATCTTTAAACGGGGCAAAAATAGCACTACGAGTACCGATAGCAATAAGCGCGTCACCGTTTTTTATTCTCTTCCATTCGTCCATTCGCTGTCCTTGGGACATAGCGCTATGAAATACAGCAATTTTATCGCCGTAGCGGTTTATAAAAATATTTATCATTTGAGGCGTAAGTGCGATTTCGGGCACCATAACGATTACACCTCTGCCGTCGTTTGCAACGCGATCAACAAGCTTTAAAAAGACCTGCGTTTTGCCCGAGCCTGTAACACCGTATAAAAGCGATGCTTTACCGTCGGGGTTTTCATAGTCTTTCTCCAGACCGCTAAAGGCTATCTGCTGTTCGTCGGTCAAGGAAATTTCCTGCGCGTAAGGTTTTGCGGATAGTTTATACGGCTTTCTGAAAAGCTGTTTTTCAAAGGAGATAAGCACGCCTTTAACAATAAGGTTTTCAATAACCGAAACCGACACACCCGTAAAATAGCGAAGCTCTTTCACGCTCGCGGTTTCAATATCCTCAAGCAGTGACACAACATCTTTTTGCCTTGGAGTGATTTTAACCGAAGAATAATCGTCCGAAAGGCGCACCCATTTTTGAGTAGCATCCGACATTTTTTGCTTTGTGTCGCTATTTTTAATGAGCACTTCCCTGACAGTCAGTGAAGTCAGAACCTCTTTTTCTATACCAAAGGTAGAAAGAAGCTCGGTTTCAGCGGTTTCGCCTTTTTTCTTCAGAAAATTATAAATCTCGGTTTCGGTTTCGTTCAAAAGTGAAACCGAAACAAAATCTTCATTCGCCGAATAAAAGTCTATAAGGCGGTGCGTTATGCCCGACGGCAACATAATATTAACGGCATCATAGTAATTACAAAACACCGTATCGTGCATATATTCGCACATTTTAAGGCTTTCGTCGTTTAAAACAGGTTCTTTATCTATTACCGAGAGCAAGGGCTTTAACTTTTCGGTATCACCCTCACCGATTTCGAACACAATACCCTGTTTTTTTAGGTTGCCTTTACCAAAAGGCACAACGACGCGACAGCCTGCAGACACAGAGGAATTTTCAGGAACTATATAACTGTAAAGCTTGTCAAAGGCGTATGTAGCGCCCTGCAAAGCAACTTTTGCAACAGTTCCTTTCATAAAAATTCCTCCAAAAATTAGTCTTCGTTTTTGTTTGCTAAAGTATCAATAGCAACGCTTACGGGTTTCAGAGTTGAGATTTCTCCGCTTTCTTCCTGCTTTTTAGAAATATCTCTTGCTGTGTTTGCAACATCAAGCACCAAGCGATATCTGTTTTCATAATTCTTAATAAGTTTTCCGATGTTAGGATTCAACATTTTTAAGCACCTCGTCAATAATTTGTTTTTGTCTTTTTATATTCAAACGGCTGCTTTCGATAATTGAAATAATATCTTCAACAGCGGTATTGATATCTTCGTTTACTACAATGTAATCATACTCGTTAGCCCTTGCGATTTCCGAAAGAGCGATATGCATACGCTCGTCTATTACAACATCGGTTTCGGTACCGCGACCGCTTAAACGGCGGCGTAACTCTTTGTAAGAGGGCGGCATAATGAAAATGCTTATAGCCTCGGGCAATTTCTTGCGAATATTTGCAGCACCGTTAACATCAACTTCAATCATCATATTAAAGCCGTTTTCACTCGCTTCGAGTACGGGAAGCTTCGGTGTGCCGTAATAGTTACCTGCATACACATTGTGTTCAAGTAACAAATCATTCTTCAACATTTCCTCAAACTTTTCTCGGGAAATGAAGTTATATTTTTCGCCCTCTTTTTCGCCCTCACGCATTGGTCGGGTGATGGAAGAAATCGAAAACTTAATGTCGGGGCGCTTTTTAAAAAGTTCGATAAGCAAGGTGTCCTTGCCCGAACCCGAAGGTCCCGAAATTATAAATATTCCGCCTTTATTCATCTTCGTCCTCCTCAAAGTTTACTGCCGCGTCGCTAAGGCGAAGCGCCAATTTTTCGTATGTTAAGTAGCAAAGTATAATATGATGGCTATCGGTAATAAGTACAGTTTTTGTCTTTCTACCCATTGTCGCATCAATGAGTATTCCCTGCTCCTTTGCATCCTGAATAATACGCTTGATCGGTGCAGATTCTGGGGTTAGTACAGCCACAATACGCTCGGCTGAAACCATATTACCCGAGCCGATGTTTACTAATTTCATATATTACTCCATATTCTGAATTTGTTCTCTGATTTTTTCGATTTCAGATTTTATGTCAACTACAGTATGCGCAATCTCGATATCCTGCGCTTTTGAACCTATTGTGTTGGTTTCACGGTTCATTTCCTGAACGATGAAATCAAGCTTTCTGCCGACCGCATCGTTTGAAGACATCAAGGTTTCAAACTGTTTTATATGACTTCTGAGTCTTACAGTTTCTTCGGCAACGGCAACCTTGTCTGCAAAAATTGCAACCTCGGTTAAAATGCGCTGTTCGTCAATAGTGGTATCGCCCAAAAGCTCTTTAATCTTCTGCTCGATACGGTTGCGGTAATTCTCGACCGTCTTAGGAGAACGCTCTTCAATAAAGCTTACCTTTTCCAAAATGAAGTTTGCTCTGTCGGTAACATCTTTAAGCAATCTTTCGCCCTCAACTGTACGCATGTCAATAAAGTTACATAAAGCTTCTTCCAAAACTGTGAAAACAGCGTTTGTCACAACCTCGTCTTCGAGAACCTGACGCTTAACCTTGAAAATATCACTGTTTCCAACAAGCGAAGAAACCTTAACATCGTTCTTAAGGCGGTATTCTTTTGAAAGGTCACCTAAAGCCTTTATGTAGGCGTTTGCATACTCGCGGTTGATTTCAACAACGGTTGCATTTTCGGTGTTGTCGTCAATAAGTACGCTTACTTCAACCTTACCGCGAGAAATCGCTTCACTTAAACGGCTTTTGATTTTTTCCTCAAGAAAAGAATACGCTCTCGGACTACGGCACGAAAATTCAAAATATCTGTGATTTACAGATCTGATTTCAACAGTAATATCAAGACCGTCAATCTGCGCCTTGGCTCTGCCGAAGCCTGTCATACTTCTTACCATCATAATCACCCGAATTTAAATAGTAATCATACGGGAAACATATAATTAGACAATTCGATACTTTCCCATAATAATTCATATTATTTTACCAAAAAAGTACCCGTTATGTCAACCTTTTCCCCACTTTGTAACCTTTTTTTAACATTTGTAATATATAATACAAAAATTTTAAAGCTTTGAAAATCGACTAATTGTGTATGCAAGTAGCCTCGATACACAACTAATAGATACAAAAATTTTGATAGAAAAATTTAGTAAAATATTTTATTTTTTTGTATTGACAAACCACCCTTTTGTTGATATAATAAATCTTGCTCGTTTGGACCAGTAGCTCAGTTGGTTAGAGCAACCGGCTCATAACCGGTTGGTCCGGGGTTCGAGTCCCTGCTGGTCCACCAAA
>JAZNLE010000121.1:0-2479 GCA_045578885.1 Acutalibacteraceae bacterium
GGCTTCGGGTTGGGGTGTGAATAGTTGGTTTAACCCCGATTCTTCGACCATTGCCGAGATGTATTATCGCGGTGTTGCCGAGCATTACGGCTTTGATATAAATACCCCGTTCAAAGATTTGACCGACAGCCAAAAGGATGCTATTCTTTACGGTACAAAGGGTGAAAAAATTAAGTTAGAGCGCAATTCTGTTTATGGCGGAGGCACCTATTATGCAGAGTTTGAGGGGGTTATCAACAACCTTGAACGCCGTTACAAAACCACCACAAGCGACTATGCGCGAAACGAAATCGAAAGTTATATGACCGAATCCCCCTGTCCCGAATGTAGCGGAAACCGTTTAAAGCCTGAATTTTTAGCGGTAACTGTCGGGGGTAAAAATATTATTGAGTTTTGCGATATGTCAGTGAGCGCAGAATTAGAGTTTATAAAATTACTCGAATTCGGCGAACGCGACAGTATGATTGCAAAGCCGATTTTAAAGGAGATTCGCGAAAGACTGACCTTTTTGCAGAGCGTTGGTCTTGATTACCTCAACCTTTCGCGCTCTTCGGGTACTTTGTCGGGCGGTGAAAGTCAGAGAATCAGGCTCGCAACCCAAATCGGTTCTTCGCTTATGGGCGTGCTTTATATCCTTGACGAGCCAAGTATTGGTTTGCATCAACGCGATAATGACCGCCTTATAGCGACACTTAAAAGACTACGAGATCTCGGCAATACCGTAATTGTGGTAGAGCACGACGAGGACACAATGCGCTCGGCTGACTATATTCTTGATATAGGTCCAGGCGCTGGTATTCACGGCGGTAAGGTTGTATTCTCGGGTGAGCTTGAAAAGTTAGAAGCCTGTACCCAGTCGATTACTTCCGACTACCTTTACGGTAGAAAGCAAATTCCAATCCCCGAAAAACGCAGAAGAGGTAACGGTAATTCGCTTACTGTTAAAGGGGCGGCTGAAAATAACCTTAAAAATATCAATGTCAAGATTCCGCTCGGCACATTTACCTGTGTTACGGGTGTTTCGGGTAGCGGTAAATCGTCTTTTGTAAATGATATTTTGTATAATGTTTTAGCAAACAAACTCAACCACGCAAAGACTATCGCAGGCAAGTATAAGTCGGTCGAGGGTATCGAAAACTTGGACAAGGTTATCAATATCGACCAAGCGCCGATAGGCAGAACACCGCGTTCAAACCCTGCGACATATACAGGTGTTTTTGGTGATATCCGCGAGCTTTTCGCTTCCACCAAGGATGCCAAAATGCACGGCTATAATGCTGGGCGTTTTTCCTTTAATGTTAAGGGCGGCCGCTGTGAAGCCTGTCAGGGTGACGGTATTTTAAAGATTGAAATGCATTTCTTACCCGATATTTATGTGCCTTGTGAGGTCTGCGGCGGAAGCCGTTACAACCGCGAAACTCTGAGTGTTAAGTACAAGGGTAAGAGCATTTACGATGTACTCGAAATGACGGTTGAAGAGGGTATGTACTTCTTTGAAAGCATACCGAAAATTCACAGAAAGCTTAAAACACTTTATGATGTAGGTCTTGGATATATCAAAATCGGTCAGCCTGCCACAACCCTTTCGGGCGGTGAGGCACAACGCGTGAAATTAGCAACCGAGCTTTCGAAACGCGGTACGGGCAAGACGATTTATATTCTTGACGAGCCGACGACAGGTCTTCACACCGCCGATGTTCATAAACTTATTGACGTTTTGCAACGCTTTGTCGATGCGGGGAATACCGTACTTGTGATAGAGCATAACCTTGATGTTATCAAAACCGCCGACCATATTATAGATTTAGGTCCCGAGGGCGGAGATAAGGGCGGTATGGTTGTCTGCAGCGGCACACCTGAAAAGGTGGCGCAGTGCGAGAAATCGTATACAGGACAGTTTCTTAAAAAGGTTTTGAAATAATTCGGAATTCGGAATGCGTAATTCGTAATTAAACCCCGTGGGAATCCACGGGGTTGTTTATATATTAGTGAGGCGAATATTGCAATTTGCGCAGTAAAAAACTCCGCCAAAGCGGAGTTTTTTACTTTAGTTCGAAATATAATACTTTACAAGTGACTGGAGCAATGTGTCACGGTCGATTTTTCTTATAAGGTTACGGGCGTTATTATGTGTGGTAATATATGTCGGGTCTTCGGACAGTATATATCCTACAAGCTGATTTATCGGGTTGTATCCTTTTTCCTTTAACGCATCGTAAACGCTTACTAAGGTCATACGGATTTGTTGTTCGGTCTGGTCACCCACCGAAAAGGTCATAGTTTTATCATTCATAAATAACACCTCTCTATATGACTATTATATACTTATAGTATAACAATTTTTCTGAAATTTCAAGTATTATTTTCTAAGCTCGGCGCCAACCTGTTCAAGTTTCTTAATTATTTTAGCGCTTGCATCCTCAATTTCGGTATCGGTGAGGGTGCTGTCAGCCGAGCGCAAGAAGACATTGAAAGCAAC
>JAZNLE010000122.1:0-23308 GCA_045578885.1 Acutalibacteraceae bacterium
GAAGCTATTTTATATGTGTCAGCGTATTTCACTTGCCGCAAGGCAAATTTTATTGAAAAAGAAAAGACAAGTCAAAAGACTTGTCTTTTCTTTTTCTGGAGCTGCTAACCAGAGTCGAACTGGTGACCTCATCCTTACCAAGGATGCGCTCTACCTCCTGAGCCATAGCAGCATGACGCTTACGCGACTTTAATATTATATCTAAAATACCATATAAAGTCAAGCATTATTTTTAAAATTGCGCCCGAAAATTTCGGGCGCAATTTTTTTGCTTTATTTTGTAAGTAAATCGATAATGGTTGAATAAATTTCGGTAGGATTATTTAAGAATTTTTCTTTTATGTGGATTGCCTGTTCTTCGTCGGACACAAGCAATTTAACACTCATAAAAGGTGTTTCGTTATCAAAAGCGGAGCAGGTGATAAATGTTTTATCGCCCTCGCGCGAAATTTTGATGTCGGTTTCCTTTGCGTTTTTGAATCGCGAATACATCTTAAGCGCCGCATTATACGCGCGTTCCTTTACGACGACAGAAAGGGAAGTTTTAAGCGTTTCGGCAACATCTTTTCCACTCTCAGTGATTATATATGTGTCGTCGTCACGGCTTACAAGCTCGAGCTGACCGTTTTTACACAGATAATCAATCGAATCGTTAACCTCAAAGCAGTTGGCAATACCCTCGTAATGAAGTGTATTAGCGAGCAGATTGCCCGGAATTGCCTTGCCGATTGTAGAAAAAATGTAGCATATCAGCACGCGGATTTCTGCAGTTGTGAAAAGACCGCCGATTTCGGAAACACCGGCTGTTAAAGCATCTTTTTCCAAGGAAATATCTCCTTTTGTAAATTAGTGTACGAACTTGTCGTGAACAGCGATAACTGCGTCGTCAGCAAATTTTTCGTCTATAAGGACTGAAACCTTGATTTCGCTTGTTGAAATCATACGGATGTTGATGCCTGCATCGAAAAGTGCTTCGAACATCTTAGCCGCAACACCGGGGTTGCTTTCCATACCTGCGCCAACGATAGAAACCTTTGAAACGCCTTCGTCAAAGGTTACTTCCTTGAAATCGAGGCTGTCTTTTAAGTTTTCGATAACAGCAACTGCGGCTTCACGGTTATCCTGAGAAACGGTAAAGGTGATGTCCTTTGTATTGTGGCGGCCGATAGACTGCAAAATAATATCAACATTGATTTTAGCCTGTGCTAATTTGTTGAAGATTTTGAAAGCGATACCCGGCTTATCTTCCAATTCCACTACTGAAATACTTGCTACATTATTGTCTTTAGCAACGCCTTTGATTAAAGTTTTTTCCATTTTAACTATCTCCTTTACGATTGTACCTGATTTATGGGGTTCAAGGCTTGAACGAACTTCAAGCTCTACATTGTATTTTTTAGCCATTTCTACCGAGCGGTTGTTAAGCACCTGTGCGCCGAGGGTTGCGAGTTCCAACATTTCGTCATAGCTGATTTCGTCCATCTTCTGAGCGGTGGGAACTTTACGCGGGTCGGCGGTATAAACGCCGTCAACATCGGTATAAATTTGGCAGAGGTCTGCCTTTAAAGCGGCTGCGATAGCAACTGCACTTGTGTCAGAACCGCCACGTCCTAAAGTGGTGACATCGTCATACTTATTAAGACCTTGGAAGCCTGCTACAATAACGATTTTCTTTTTCTCAATCTCATTCTTAAGTCGCTCACCGTTGATGTTTTTAATGCGCGCTACGGTGTGGTGTGAGTCGGTGTTAAAGCCTGCCTGCCAGCCGAGAAGCGAAATTACGGGACAACCCATTGTCTCAATAGCCATTGCAAGCAAGGAAATCGAAATCTGTTCGCCTGCAGAGAGGAGCATATCCATTTCGCGTTTTGAGGGGTTTTTGGGGTTAATTTCTTTTGCTTTTGCGATAAGGTCATCGGTGGTATCGCCTTGAGCCGATACTACAACAATAACATCGTTACCTTTTTTATAGTCTTCAACTATAAGGTTTGCAACATTGAAAACTCTTTTTGCGTCGGCAACAGAAGAACCGCCGAATTTTTTAACTATAAGTGCCATTATATTACCTCCGATTAGAGCATAGTTTTAAGTGTTTTAACAGAAATACCGTTTTTGAAAAGGGTGAGTTTTTCTTCAATAAGACTCAGCTTCGTCTTTTCGGTAACAAAAGCAATTTCGCCCTTGTCGGCATTTTTGACATTAGTGTCGTTACCATTGAAAATTTCTTCAAATTGGACTTTAAGACCCTCGAAATCATCCGATTTTATAACAACAAATAAGCGAGTTATGGGGTCATAAGACATATCAACATAATCGTTGTCGCCGTCCTCCCAAGAGAGATACTTGCGAGCGTTTATATGCTTGATGCAGTCCATAATATCGGCTACAACTGCGCTTGCTGTTGCTTCCTTACCTGCGCCCTTGCCGTAGAAGACAACCTCGCCCGTTTGGTCGCCGTTTACCATTACCGCATTAAATACGCCGTTAACACCCGACAAAATACAGTCGCGGCCTACAAGCGTTGGTGCAACCGAGGCGGTAATCTTACCGTTTTCGAGCTTTTTTGCGTGACCGATAAGCTTTATAACACAGTCAAAGTTTTCGGCATAGGTAACATCGTCGAGAGTGATATTGGTAATACCCTCGGTCTTTACCTGGTCAGGATAAACGTGCTTGCCGAAGCCTAGAGCCGCGAGAATACAAACCTTACGGCAGGCATCGTGACCTTCAACATCGGCTGTCGGGTCTTTTTCGGCAAAGCCTAAATCTTGTGCCAACTTAAGCGCGGTGTCAAAGTCCATATTGTCCACTATCATTTTATTTAAAATGTAGTTTGTTGTTCCGTTTAGTATGCCCCAAATCTCGTCAATATCATTAGCAGACATACATTGTGTCATTGGGCGAAGAACGGGGATACCGCCGCCGACAGAAGCTTCAAAAAGGAAGTTTACATTATTGTCGTTAGCGATTTTGATAAGCTCAGCGCCCTTTGCGGCAACAAGCTCTTTGTTAGAGGTTACTACACTTTTGCCAGCAAGCAAGCATTTCTTGACAAAATCATAAGCGGGGTTTACACCGCCCATAACTTCAGCTACAACCTTGACATCGTCGTCTTCGAGAATGTCGTTAAAATCTTTTGTGAACTTTTCGCTGTACGAAAGTTCGTCAAAACTTCTTAGGTCGAGAATGTATTTTACATTCACAGGGGTTTTGACTCTTTGAGCTATTCGTTCGTTGTGATTTATGAGGATTTCGGCAACGCCCGAACCGACAACGCCGTGCCCCATAATAGCAATATCAATCATTTTGGTCTCCTAAATATTTTCCTAAAAAAAGGAAATATTATTTTATATAGATACTATTATATTTTATAAGTGCGAAAAAATCAAGTAATTTAATATATTTTGTGAAGCCGTATAAAAATTTTCAAAAAAGGGGTAATTTGTTTGGAACGAAAATCAAAAAAAGGCTTTCTTATTGATACGGTTTATGCGGCGGTAATAGTGTTTTTGGTGATTTTAGGGTGTTATGTGCTCATAAAATACCTCTTTCCGTTTGTGATAGGCACGCTTATCGCTCTTGCAGTACAAAGACCGTCGCAGTTTTTGAGCGAGAAAGTTAAGATAAAAAGGGGCTATTTGTCTGCGTTTTTATCTGTGGCGGTTTATATTGCTGTGGGCTTTTTAGTCGGTTTTTTGCTCTATCGGTTGGTGAGGTTTTCGGTAGGTTTTGCTGATTTGCTACCGAGTCTTTTCGAGAAATTAAGCACCGTTTTAGCAGAAATACAGCGCAAATATTCAAGCATTTTTTCACTCTTGCCCGAAAAGTTCGGTGAAACGGCAGATTCGTTGATTGATAACACACTTGCGGATTTTTCGGCGAAAATGGGCCGTGTGATTTCGAATTTTGCGGGCGGTTTTGCCAAAAGAATGCCGTCGTTTTTTATAAGCAGCATTGTAACCTTGGTCGCTACCTGTTATATCGCAAAAGATTTTGAACAGTTGCTTCGGTTTTTGAAAAATCTTTTAGGTGAAAGCATCACAAAAAAGATAGCTAAAATAAAAAATATTTTTGTCGGCAGTATTTTAAAACTGCTTAAAGGTTATGTGATTTTGTCGCTCATAGCCTTTGGTGAGCTTTATGTGGGCTTTTTAATAATCGGTGTTGAATATCCCTTTATTCTGGCGGTTGTTATCGCTCTTGTCGATCTCTTGCCCGTTATAGGAACGGGAACCGTTATGGTGCCTTGGGCGGTGATTTCGGCGCTTGCGGGGAATATAAAACTTGCATTTTCGCTTGCGGTTTTATACATTATTACTGCGCTTGTAAGAAATTTTTCAGAGCCGAAAATTATCGGTATGCAGATAGGAATAAACTCACTTTTTACTTTGATTTTTATGTTTGCGGGGCTTAAAATTTTAGGTTTTTGGGGGCTTATTTTGTTCCCGATAATCTTCATAGTCACAGTCAAGTATTACAAGGATGAAATGCAGGAAGGGTTGTCAGTTTGAGCGCTCTTGCATAGTATGTACTAACGGAGTGACTTAAAATGAAAAGATATGTAATACAGACAGGAACTGTCACCTACGCGATAAAGGGACGGGATCTCTTGCGAAAAAAAGGCTTTAAAGTGAAAATAGAGCGCATAACTGCGGGAAAAAACTATGGTTGCGGTTATGCGATTGTTTTGGACGGCGGCTTGGAGGAAGCAGAAAAAACACTCCGTGAAAACGGTGTGAAAATACTTGATATTAAAGAGAAAAAATAGATTTTAGGCATCTCGGCTTTCGGGGTGCCTGTTTTTAGGGGTGATATTATGATATATTTTGACAATGCCGCAACAAGCGGTAAAAAACCGCAAACGGTTATAAATGCAGTGAATTTTGCACTCAATAATTTGTCTGCAAACCCAGGCAGAAGCGGTCACGATTTATCGGTAAAAACTGCCGATGCGGTGTTCACGGTGAGAAAAAAGCTGTCGGAGTTTTTCGGCTCGGACGGTCCAGAAACTGTGGTATTTACGCAAAATTGCACCCACAGTATAAACTGTGTTTTAAAGGGTGTTATTAAAAGCGGTGACCATATCGTAGTTTCCGAGCTTGAACATAACGCGGTTATGCGACCGCTTAAAAAGATAAAGGCGAGCTTTACGGTCGCAAAAACGGGTGCTACGGTAGCACAAACGCTTGAGAATTTTAAAAACGCGATTAAGCCTAATACTAAGCTTGTGCTGACAAGCGGTGCTTCCAATGTTACGGGCGAAATTTTGCCGTACTACGAAATCGGTAAAATCTGCAAGCAAAGGGGAGTAAGGTACTGTGTTGATGCAGCGCAGATAGCGGGTGTTTTGCCGATAAATATGCAGAAAATGAACATTGATTATCTGTGTATAGCGCCTCATAAGGGACTTTATGCGCCGATGGGAATCGGTGTGCTTATCTGCCGAAAACCGATAGAAAATACCGTCATAGAAGGCGGTACAGGAACCGACTCTCTCGACTTTTTACAGCCTAAAACTCTGCCTGAGGCGATGGAAAGCGGAACGGTAAATGTCCCTGCAATTTTAGGCGTGGGAGCAGGTGTCGACTTCGTGCAAAAACAGGGTATTGATAACATATACAAGCACGAATTTTCGCTTTTGAAAATGCTTTATGATGCGCTTTCGGAAAACGAGAATATAATTCTTTATACCAAGCCGCCTGTGTATAATTTTACTGCGCCCGTTTTAGCCTTTAATTTTAAAGGCCTTAAAAGTTATGAAACGGCGGAAATACTCAACAAATACGGTATTGCCGTAAGGTCGGGATTTCATTGCGCGCCGACCGTTCATAAGAAACTTGACACCTTGTCATATGGTGCTGTCCGTGTAAGCTTCGGGGCATTTAATCAGCCAAATGAAGTTACACGGCTTATAACTATACTCAAAGACGAAAATTTTATAAAAAAATTATAAAAAACCTATTGAATGGCAGTTTTGTTTGTGTTAAAATAAACGTGTATAGATATATTATAATTTAGGGAAAAGGAAGTTTTGGGATTGAGCGGCTTTTTTAATGCGATTTATGCCACTTGGAATCAAATATTATACGCAATATCCAATATCCGAATTTTTGATATTCTGGATATTTTGATTATCGCCTTTATAATTTACAAGGCGATTGGATTTTTGCGCGAAACAAGAGCTGGGCAGCTTGTAAAAGGACTTTTGATACTTTTTGCTATATATGTCATTGCTGATTGGTGGGAACTTGCAACATTGCAATGGATATTGTCAAAGGTTATGGATTCTGCAATCATTGCCGCCGCTGTAATATTCCAACCCGAGCTTCGCCGCATACTCGAAAATGTTGGCAGAACTAAATTTTCCCATGATAGATTTTTCGACGAAAAGGAAAATGTTATCTCCGAAAGTATTGATAAAATCGGCAAAGCCGCAGGTTTTATGTCCGATAAGAAAATCGGCGCGCTTATCGTTTTTGAACGCACAACCCAGTTGGGCGAAATTGTTAACACAGGAACTGTGCTTGATGCCGCTCCTTCAGTTTCGGTTGTAAATAATATCTTTTTCCCGAAATCTCCGCTTCACGACGGTGCGCTTATAGTAAGAGAGGGAAGACTTCTTGCGGCAGGCTGTATTTTGCCGCTCACACAGAACGATACTCTTAATTCACAGCTCGGCACCCGTCACAGAGCTGCTATCGGTATGAGCGAAAACTCTGATGCGGTTGTTTTGGTAGTATCCGAAGAAACGGGTATTATCTCGATTGCGGTAGGCGGCAAGATTACGCGGAATTATAATTCAGTTACCGCTATCGCCGAGCTTCGCCGACTTTTGATTGCCGAGGATAATACTAAGAACAATAACAAAATTGTTACGGTTATTAAAAGCTTTAATCCCTTTAAAAAGGACAAAGAAAGGAAGGATGACTAATGTCTAAAATTGCAAATTTCTTATCTTCCTTTTCTTTGAGAAAACTCCTTTATAACAAACGGTTTATCGTTCCTTTTTCGATATTTTTGGCATTTGTGCTTTGGCTTTTGATTGTTATTAAGGAAAACCCAATTATTGAGCGCAGTTTTGCTGATATGACGGTCAACATTAACCTCGAAAACACCTTGGCTTCGGAAAACGGAATGAGTATTATCGGTGATGTTTCTCAACAGAAATTCACAGTTGTAGTCCGTGGACCGACATATCTCATAAGTTCGCTTAAGAGTGAAGACTTTAATGTTTATGCTTCTGCGGCGTCGGTTGACGCGCCAGGAGATTATAATCTTCAGGTTACTGCCACCCCCACATCCGCTAATCAGGGTTATGAGGTTTTGAGTGTCACTCCGTCAAACCTCAAGGTTTCTTTTGATTATATCGAAACCAAGGAATTTACAGTCAAGGCTTTGGCAGAGGGTGTAACTGCCAGAGAAGGTCTTATCGCGGAAAACAGTGTTGTAAGCGGTGCTGAAAGTGATACCATAACTATCACAGGTCCGCGCTCGGTTATCAATAAGATTGATTCGGTTGTAGCTTTTGCCAAGGTTGAAAAGACCTTGTCGGTAAGCGAAACCTTTGACGCGGATATTAAACTATATAATGCAAAAGGAAAGGAAATCAAGGCAGATAATCTTACTTTAAGCGAAACTAAGGTCAAAGTTACCGTCCCGATTTCAAAGAAGAAAACAGTACCTGTTGAGGTTGCATTCTCAAATCTTCCCGAGGGCTTTGATACTAAGTCTTTATCATATACGCTCGACCACAAGACTGTAACAGTTATCGGTACACCCGAAACTGTTGATAAAACCGAAAAGGTTGTTCTTTCGGCTATTGATATTTCGTCGGTATCCAAGGCGACTTCAAGCTTTGATGTTTCGGCAACCTTGCCTGACGGTGTGCGTTTGCTTGACAATATCGAGCATTTTACGGTTAAGTTTAATATTGCAAGCTATCGTGAAAAGACGATAAATGTATCAGATTTGAATTTTAAAAATCTTGGTAGCGGTTTAAAGGCGAGCGGAAGTACAATTAAAAATGTTAAAATCTGCGGACCGAGTGCCCAAATAAACAGTCTTAAGAATGATGAGGTCTATGCAGTAGTTGATTTATCCAATAAAAAAGCGGGTGAGCACACGGTAGGAGTGCTTGTAAGCTTTAAGGATAAAGACTCAGTCTGGGCGGTCGGCACTTACGATACCACCGTTACAATAAAGTGAAAATAAGGGGCTGAAAACCAGCCCTTTATTTTATGATTTTAAACAGTTTTTGGAACTTCGCGTATAATATAGCGGAGGGATTTTATGAAAACGGTTCTATTTTTTGTTATTCTTGTATTTGCAGTCTTTGGTTTGAGTGAGTTTTTACATATTTTAAAGCTTTTTTGGATTTTTCCGAAGCGTAAGCTCTGGGCACACCTTTTTGTCAATCTTCAAAACGAAACGGCTGAAAAACAGGTACTTTTTGCCTGCGAGCAATACATTTGGCACGGAAAAAATTTTGCTGATTTTATTGTGCTCAACGCCGATAATCTCAATACCGAAAATTATGAAAAATGTAAGAATATCGCTGATAAATACGGGATAAAAATAACCGAGAGAATTTGATTTTAAAGGAAGGATGAAAAATGGAAAGCTTTATAGCAGATGTTGTAAAAATCACCTTTCGCAATGAATCAAATTATTATACGGTAGCGATTTTGAGGTCAGGAACCGAGGAGTTTACCGCCGTTGGAATAATGCCTTTTTTAAATGAGGGCGATACTGCCGAGTTTATGGGTGAGTTTACAGTTCACGCGACCTATGGAGAACAGTTCAAGGTCGAAAGCTTTGAACGTAAAGCTCCGCAGAATAAGGCAGCCATTTTAAAATATCTTTCTTCGGGCTCGATAAAGGGTGTCGGTCCCTCTACCGCCGCCCGTATAGTCGAAAAATTCGGTGAAGAGAGTCTGGATGTTATTCAGGATAACCCACAGGCGCTTGCTACTGTTAAGGGTATTTCACTTTCTAAGGCGATGGCTATAAACGAGGAATACCGCAAGCAGTATGGCATCAGGGATATAATGCTTCTGCTTTCAAAGTTTAATATTTCACCCGATAAATGTGTCAATATTTATAAAAAATATGGTACCAAGTCGATAGAAATTATAAAGGCAAACCCTTATGTTTTGTGCGCAGAGGGGATTGATTTTAATTTCGAATTAGTTGAGGATATTGCGATTGATTTTTCGTTCGATATGTCGAGCGAAGAGCGTATAAGTGCAGGAATTCAGTATGTTTTGCGCAAAAACCTCTATAACGGTCACACCTGTCTGCCGAGAAATAAATTTGTACCCGTAGCTTGCAAACTGCTTTCCTGCAAAGAGTCGGTTGTGGAGATTTGTTGTGATGAGCTGATTGATACCTTCCAGCTTTGCAGTGAAGATGTCGGTGGTGTCGAATATTTATCAATTCCCGATTACTATAACGCAGAACAGCATATCGCCGCAAGGCTTTTTTCGGTAAAAAGGTTTATAAACGCTTCGGTTACAGTCGACAATCTCGAAATTGAAAACGTCGAAAACCGACTTGGAATAAGGTTTGAAGAATTGCAGAAAAAGGCTATTTTTGAGGCTTTCGAGAGCGGTATTTTGGTGCTTACAGGCGGCCCGGGTACAGGCAAGACCACAACGCTCAATGCTATTATAAAGCTTTTCGAAAACAGAAATTTGAATATAGAGCTTGCCGCCCCGACAGGCAGAGCGGCAAAGCGTATTACCGAGCTTACGGGCCAAGAGGCAAAGACCATTCACCGTCTTTTAGAGGTTGAGTGGGGCGAGGGGGACCGTCAGCAGTTTGCCCGTAATGAGAAGAACCCCCTTGACTGTGATGTTATAATTGTTGATGAAGCCTCTATGATTGACGCAATTTTGTTTGATAATTTACTTAAAGCGCTAAGGCTTTCCTGCAGAATAATTCTTGTGGGCGATTCGGACCAGTTGCCAAGCATTGGCGCGGGCAATGTTTTAAATGATATTTTGGAGGCGGATATTTTCCCGTCAATAAGGCTTAAAAAGGTATTCAGACAAGCTAATGAAAGCCTTATTATACATAACGCGCACGCTATAATAAACGGCGAGCAGGCAGATTTTTCTAACAAATCGTCCGACTGCTTCTTCCTACAAAGACAGGACAAGTATTCGTCGGTACAGACGGTTTTAGATCTTGTTTGTGACCGCTTACCCTCGGCTTATGACCTTAATCCCGTTACCGATATTCAGGTTTTGTGCCCGTCAAGAATGCTTGATACAGGAACTGTGAACTTTAATAACCTTTTGCAAGAGAAATTAAATCCGCGCAAAAAAGGTCAACCTCAGTTGGCTTTTAAGGGTGTATATTTCCGTACGGGCGACAAGGTTATGCAGATTAAGAATAACTATGATTTGCAGTTCTGGAAAGATAACGGTGAATTTGGTACAGGTGTTTTTAACGGGGATGTCGGCTATATTACCGATATTGACATTCGTGGGGGTATTGTTAAGGTTCGTTATGATGACCGTGTGGCGACCTATTTCCCCGAAGACTTAAGTCAACTCGAGCTTGCTTATGCGGTGACGGTTCACAAAAGTCAGGGAAGTGAGTACACCTGCGTGGTGATTCCATTAAGCGAAGTTCCGACAAAGCTTATGTACCGCAATCTTTTGTATACTGCGGTAACAAGGGCGAAAAAGATGCTCGTGCTTGTGGGCAGTCGCGAAATTTGGGATAATATGGCGGCTAATGATCGCAAAACACTCCGATATACTTTGCTACAGAAATTTTTAAAGGATAATTCTTTTAATGAAAGTTTTTAATGTCATAGTAAACGCGCTTTTTCCTACCAAGTGTATTTCTTGTGGAGAAATCATTGACAGGGACAACTCTTTGTGCGATTATTGTTACGAAATGCTTGAATATGTTGATTCTTCTAAAATTTGTACCCATTGCGGACGCATAAAAAAAGAATGCACCTGCAAATACCGAGTTTATCATTTCGGTGGATGTGTTGCTCCGTTTGAAAACAAGGATGTGGCACAAAATGCTATGTACCGATTTAAGTTTGCGAGAATTTCGGGCGGTGTAGAGTTTTTCGCATTTGAGATGGCAAAAGCGGTGAAAACGGTGTATAATCAAATAGATTTCGACTGTATAACCTTTGTGCCAATGCATTTTATAAAGAAAATTAAGCGCGGGTTTAATCAGTCAGAGGTTTTGGCCAAGAAACTGTCACAGATACTTGGCATAAACTTTTGCGAAAACTTGTTGTCGGTTAGGTATTCTCCAAAAATTCAGCATAAAACAGACCCTAAAGAAAGATTTTCAAATGTTAAGGGAATGTACAGTTTTAATTATAATGTCACGGGCAAAACGGTTTTGCTTGTAGACGATATCAAGACTACAGGCGCAACGCTCGACGAGTGCGCGAAGCAGCTGCTTCTTGCGGGAGCGGATAATGTTTACTGCGTAACAGGTCTTATAAGTAAGTCAAAGAAAGGAAAGAAAACAAATGGCAACTGATATCGGTATAGATTTTGGTTCTTCAAAAACCGTTATTTTTTCAAGTTCAAAGGTTGTCTTGGAGCTTCCGAATGTTGTGACTGTTGATAGCGACAGTTGGGAAGTGGTATATACAGGCGAAAAGGCAAAGCAGACCTTGGGCAGAACTCCCGAGAGTATGCAGACCGTTTTCCCGATTGAACACGGCGTTATTTCTGACTATGATTTAGCGGAATATATGCTTAAAGAATATATGGAACAAGCCTTTGGCAATAAGGTGTTAAGACCGCGTATAATGGCGACACTTCCTGCAGGTCTTACCGAGCTTCAGCACCATTCGCTTGCGAATGTTGTCGAAGCAGCAGGGGGCAGAAATATTACAGTTATCGAAAGTCCGCTTGCTATAGCTTTTGGTTTGGGTTTGGATTTTGACACTCCTCACGGTACGCTGATTGTCGATATCGGCGCAGGTACTACCGATGTTGCGGTTATCTCGATGGGCGGTATTGCAACCTGTAATTCTTTTAAAACCGCTTCTTTTGATATTGATGCGCAGATTATCCGTTATGTGCGAAAAGAATTTAATATCGAAATCGGGAACCTCACTGCCGAGGCTATTAAAATTAAGGTTGGCACGGCTGTTGAGCGTGAGGTTGAAATTGCGGTAATTGCTAAGGGTAGAAATGTTTTCACAGGTCTTCCCGAAAGCTTTGAAATCACTTCAAGTGAGGTTTACGAGGCGATTAAGGATACCCTTGATACTATTTGCAACGCTATTCGCGAAGTGCTTAATAAGACCGACCCTGACTTAGTTGCAGACATTATGCAGGACGGTATGTACCTTGCGGGTGGCGGCTCATTGCTTTCAGGTCTTCCGCAGAAAATCGAGGAATTTTTGGGTGTTAAGGTACATCACCTCGAAGACCCTGCGCACAGTGTTGTAAAGGGTGCAGCGGTAGCGCTCAAAAAATCGCACCTGCTTAAAAATGTTGACTATCAGATGCGTTCTATCAAAGAACTTGAGATTGAATAAGGTGATTTTATGTTAAATGAAAAAATGTTAAACCTCGGTGAAAACCGTTCGGTTATACGCGAAATTTTTGAATACGGTAATAAAAGGCGCGCCCAAGTGGGTGCTGAGAATGTCTATGACTTCAGTCTCGGCAATCCGAGCATTCCTGCACCTAAAGAGGTTAATGAAGCAATGGTTAAGTTGCTTACCGAAATTGACCCTGTAAAGCTTCACGGCTATACTTCGGCGCAAGGGTCGCCTGATGTTCGTAAAACCATCTCGGACAGTATAATAAAGCGTTTTGGTATCGAAGCAGACGCAAATCTTATCTATATGACCTGCGGTGCAGCGGCTTCGCTGACCATTTGCCTAAATGCTATTTGTAACGAGGGCGATGAGGTTATAGCATTAGCGCCATTTTTCCCCGAATACCGCGTTTTTGCCGAAAAGGCGGGCGCTAAGCTTGTTGTAGCAAAGTGCCGCGAGAGTGATTTTCAGATTGATTTTACTGCACTTGAAAATGCTATAACTGAGAATACAAAGGCCATTATCGTAAACTCACCCAACAACCCGACAGGTGTTGTTTTGTCAAAGGATACTATCGAAAAACTTGCCGCGCTTTTGGACAAAAAGCAGGTAGAATACGGCAAGCGCATCTTTATTATCTGTGACGAGCCTTATCGCGAGTTGGCTTATGGGGTAGAGGTGCCTTACATACCGAATTACTATGATAATACCTTGGTTTGCTATTCTTACAGTAAGTCATTGTCACTCCCTGGCGAGCGTATAGGATATATTTTTGTATCACCCAAAATTGAAAATGCGAGCAAGGTTTACGCTGCTGTTTGCGGTGCGGGTAGAGCTTTGGGCTTCGTTTGCGCACCAAGCCTTTTGCAGTTTACTGTTAAAGATTGTGTCGATCTTACAAGTGATGTCAGCGTGTACAAGAAAAACCGCGATTTGCTTTATAATTCTCTTACAAGCTACGGCTATACCGCCGCTAAGCCTGACGGCGCTTTCTATCTCTTTATAAAGTCGCCAGAGTTTGACGCTAACGCTTTTTGCGAACGCGCTAAAAAGTACGACCTTTTGCTTGTGCCTAGTGATTCCTTCGGCTTTGAGGGTTATGTGCGTATAAGTTATTGCGTTTCAACAAGCCAAATTGAAAAATCATTACCTTATTTTAAGAAACTTTTCGATGAATACAAGTAAATAAATTTAATCTTTTAAACCCCTTTTGTAAAAATTTTACAAAAGGGGTTGACATTTATTTTCATTTGGTTATAATGAAAGCAAATTTAAAAAGCTTTTGTCACTTGATTGTGGGGTAGTTAGCATGAAAATAGTTAAAAACAAACCCGAATTTGAAAATCTTTTTGATGAGAATATCTCTGATTTTGAAGAAGAATTTTTAAAGAAGCATAAACAAAGCAGTGAAAAAAGTTCTTTTTTAAAGAATATTTTTTTCTTGTGTAAGGGTCATTATAAGGATATTGCCATAATTGTGATTTTTTGCACCTTGCAATTAAGTGTTCTTTTGTTTTTGCCAATCGCAACGGCTAATATTATTAACGCCATTGTGGATAATACGGTCAATAAACTGAATATTATAATAACTAACGCTTCAGTAGCGATTTTTTTACTTATTATAAATTATCCGCTTCAAATGACCTATCAAAAACGGTTGGTAATCGTTGCGCGTTCTATTGAGGCCAAACTTCGCGGTTCAATAATCAGAAAACTGCAACACTTAAATATTGCTTTTAGCAAAAAAATGCCATCGGGTAAAATTCAGTCTAAAATAATGCGCGATGCGGAATCTGTTGCAGGTACTATTAGATATGTTATACGCCATGGTACCCATATTGTTGTAAATCTTACGACAATTTTTGTGGTTATTCTTGTAAAAGGATGTTGGCAGTTACTCGTATTTTTTGCCTTTTGTATCCCCGTTTTATTCTTTATATCAAAGCTTCGTAGAGCTATTCGGGAAAAAAACCGCGCATATCGAGTTGAAATGGAAAAAACCACATCTAAGGTTGTAGATATGGTGGATTTAATACCCGTCACCAAAGCGCATTCAGTAGAAAATTTTGAAATTAAAAGAATGTCAAAGCTTATGAGTGATACTTCAAAAGCGGGTTTTGAAATTGATTATGCTAATAGTAGATTTAACACATCGGTGTGGCTCATTATACAGTGCCTTAATGTAGGTTGTTTATTGTTTGTGGTCTATATGGCATTTAATGGAATAATAAAAATAGGAGATATAACCCTTTACCAATCTTATTTTTCTCGGCTTTTAGATAGTGTTAATACTGTTTTGAACTTCTTGCCGACAATTATTGCAGGCGCTGAGGCAATAAACTCAATCGCAGAAATATTGAAATCTGACCAAATAGAAGAAAATTACAGTAAAAAAGTTTTAACCAAACTTGACGGTGATTTCGAGTTTGATAATGTTGAGTTCTGTTATGAAAAAGAAGACAAAAAAATATTAAATGGTCTTTCTATAAAGGTGAATGCAGGGGAAACTATCGCACTTGTTGGTGAATCGGGTGCGGGTAAATCTACCGCAATAAACCTTGTTACAGGATTTTATTTCGCAAATTCGGGTGTGCTAAGGGTTGATGGTGTTGATATCAAGGATATTGAGCTTCACTCTTATCGTTCGCATTTGGCGGTAGTGCCTCAAAACAGCATTCTTTTTTCTGGTACTGTGCGGGATAATATAACTTATGGCTCTTCAGAAATCAGCGAAGAATTTTTGCAAAAGATTATCGACCTTGCCTGTCTGCGCGATGTCATTGACAACCTACCCAACGGGCTTGATACCTTTGTCGGTGAAAGAGGATACAATCTTTCCGGTGGTCAGCGTCAGCGTGTCTCAATAGCACGTGCTTTAATCCGCAATCCGCGTGTGATTATTTTTGACGAGGCGACAAGCGCGCTTGATACAGTGTCCGAAAAGCATATCCAAACCGCTATTGATAACCTCTCAAAAGATAAGACTACATTTATAGTGGCGCATAGACTTTCGACCATTAAAAACGCTGATAAAATTGCAGTTATAGATAAAGGTAAATGTGTAGAGTTCGGAACTTATGATGAACTCGTAGAAAAGAAAGGTGCGTTCTATAAGTTTAGACAATTACAAATATAATAAAAATGCTGTTTCACAAATTTGTGAAACAGCATTTTTTAATCTTCCTTAACAATATACGAAAAGTCTATCGAACCGTTGCCGTGGGTGAATTTGAGGTTTGTCAAATTTTGGCTGTAGGCGATAATTGTTTTTTGCATCATAAGTGGGACGATATTGTTTGATTTTAAAAGTTCGCTTTGCAGTTCTGATAGATTTTCACCGTCATATTTAATACCGAATTTTTCGAGGTATTCGCTCACATCAGGCGAATCGGCAGAAATGGGGAAGATGCTTAAAGCATAGGTTTGGTCGGTTAACTGTGACTGCAAAACTGCGGGAGCTGAAACCGATTCAATATTTACAAAAGCACCCAATTGGTTCTGCCAATGACCTACAATATCGGTTACAACTGTTTTTGAAAAGTTATCGTCATAATAATATAAAACTACATCTGTTGGAAACTTTTTATCAACAAGGCTTTCGACCTCGGTTTTGAAAAGTTTTTTAGCATTCTCTAGATCATAAACAGGCATACCCGAGGAGGAAGCGGTGACATTAAGCACGGCAGGATAAATGCTTTGCGCATTTTTATAACTTTCGATTAAATTTTTTGAAAAAACTTGCGGGTTAGCGAGTGCGCACAGAGATTTTCGAATACCTTTTGAAAAGCCGTTGCTTATTGTCAAAAACCAACAAATATTTTCATGATCTGCGGTTTTGAGATTTGATTGTTCTGCGGTGGTAAGGTCTTGAGGTGATATAAATGCAATATCGGCATCGTCTTCGGCTACAACCTGTACGGGTGTACGTTCTTTGTCAATTGAAAGGAACACCGCAGCGTTTTTAGCCTCGAAATTGCCTTTATAAAAATTGTTTTTGTAAAGCCTTATTCCAAAAACTTCCTTGCCCCATTTTGCAAGACGGTAACTGCCGTTAGAAAGAGTGGTTTCTCTTTCTAAACCGTACTTTCCTGCAGATTCTTTAAAGAAGTTTTCATTACACGGCATTGCGATGCTTGTAGTCAGTGTTTTTTCGAAGTTTTTATCTTCCTTTGAAAGTTTTATCTGCAGGGTGTTAGCATCGAGCGCTTTTACTCCCAAATCTTTAACCAATTTTTCACCTTTTAAGATTGCTTTGGCATTTTTGATACTTGAAAGCCGTTTTGAAAAAGGGGCTTTGGTTTCTGGGTTAACTGCTCGCCTGAAAGCAAACTCGAAATCGTAGGCGGTGATTTTTTCTTCGTTGCTCCACTGAGCATCTTTTCGAAGATGGAAAGTGTATGTAAGGTTTTTCTTCTCAAAACTTTCGGCAACGCCGTTTACGATTTTACCACTATCGTCTTCTCGAAGCAGTCCCTCAAAAACGTTCCGCACAATCATGAGCTCGGTATCGCTCTTTGCTATCTGTGGGTCGAGGGTTTGGGGTTGTTCCTGCAAGGTAAAATAGATGTATGCTTTAGAACTACTGTCACAAGCAGTGACAGTTAATATAATTATCAAAGAGAGCAACAGGGCAGAAAGGCGCCGTATTGTGTTCATTTGTCATTTTCCTTTCAAAAATATGTATTATTATACAATATTCTGTCACTTATTTCAACCTTTCTTATTATTTTGGAATAATTTTATAAAAAATGAGAAATTTTATTAAATTTTGTTTGTAAAAATGAAATATATATGTTATAATACATTAGTATGTGTAGGCTTGTTATTTTTTTAACAATCTTGCCGACGATTATCACAAGGAGGATTTTGTTTATGCTCAAAAAAATCAGTAGTTTGCCCTTCAAGGGAACAGCCGAACAGGCAGCACAGCTTGACGAAATCATTGCGGCTAGCAAGCACGACAAAAGTCTTTTGATGGCAGTTATGCAGCAGGCGCAGGATGTCTATGGCTATCTTCCCATAGAAGTACAAACAAAAATTGCAGAGGGTATGGATGTACCGCTTGAAAAGGTTTACGGTGTTGCTACCTTCTATGCACAGTTTTCTTTGTCACCGAAAGGCGAGTACAACATTTCGGTATGTTTAGGTACTGCTTGCTACGTTAAAGGCTCAGGCGATATTTTCGACAAGTTCAGCGAACTTCTCGGCATCGGTTCTGACGAATGCACCGCTGACGGTAAATTCTCACTGACTGCTTGCCGTTGTATCGGCGCTTGCGGTCTTGCTCCCGTACTTACCGTTAATGAAGAAGTTTACGGTCGTCTTACTGCTGACGATGTTGCGGGGATTTTAGAAAAATACGGTTTTTCAAAATAAAGACTAAGGATAAAAATTTATGAAAATCAGCGCAATTAAAGATTTACTCGAAGCAGATGTTATTTGCTACGAAGAAGGCTTGGACCTTCATGTGTATTCAGCTTGCGGTAGTGATATGATGAGTGATGTTCTGGCTTATGTGAAAGACCAGGCGGTATTGCTCACAGGACTTGTTAATTCACAGGTTATAAGAACTGCCGAAATGATGGATATGAACTGCGTAGTTTTTGTTCGCTCTAAAGTGCCTACTGCCGAGATGATTGAACTGGCTCGTGAGAGCGGTATAGTTTTGCTTGCGACAAGTAAAAGAATGTATGAGGCTTGCGGTATTTTATACAGCAATGGCCTTATAGGTAATAGGGGTGAAAATGTCTGATGTTTTGAATTTTCATTTTGACGTAGACGGTAATGATTTCAAATCGGCAGGTCATGCTTCGTTCTTAATGAAAAAGAATTTAAGACAGTTAGGTATTCCGCCCGAAACAATCAGGCGCGTTTCTATCGCAATGTATGAAGGCGAAATCAATATGGTAATCCACGCTCGCGGAGGCACAGCCGATGTGAATGTGTATGAAGACTGTATTGAGATTATCCTTTGCGACAAGGGCCCCGGTATTAAAAATATCGAACAGGCTATGCAAGAGGGTTTTTCCACCGCTACCGATAATATCCGTTCTCTAGGCTTCGGGGCGGGAATGGGACTTCCTAATATGAAACGCTATACAGATTATATGAATATTGATTCAACTGTCGGTGTTGGAACCACTATTACAATGAAAGTAAATCTTAATTAGTTTTCGGCAGGTGATTTATATGAATACATATGAACATTCTGTAGTTTTAGATGTCGAAAAATGTAACGGCTGTACAACCTGTCTTAAGCATTGTCCGACAGAGGCAATAAGAATTAAAGACGGTCACGCTGTTATAAATGAAGGCAGATGTATTGATTGCGGCGAATGTATTCGCGTTTGTCCCAACAATGCAAAAAAAGCAAAATGCAGCAGTCTTTCGGCGATGGATAAGTTCAAATGGAAAATTGCTCTGCCTGCTCCCACGCTTTACGGTCAGTTTGATAATCTTGACGATGTCGATTACGTGCTTGACGGACTTTTGAAAATCGGCTTTGACGATGTTTTTGAGGTTTCTGCCGCGGCTGAGCTGGTTTCGGCTTATACCCGTAAATATCTTAAAACCGACGGCATTGCAAAACCTGCAATAAGCTCTGCCTGCCCCGTTGTGACAAGACTTATAGCTTTGCGTTTTCCGTCGCTCTCGGACCATGTTATACATATGCTTCCTCCGATGGAGGTTGCCGCTCACTTGGCGCGTGAAAAGGCGAAACGCGAGCATCCCGAATTTTCGGATGAGGATATTGGCGTATGCTTTATATCTCCCTGTCCTGCAAAGGTAAGCTATGTTAATAACGGTTTTGCAGGATATAAGAGTAAGGTCGATTTGGTAGTGCCTATAAGCGATGTTTATTTTCAGCTTATCAGTGTTATGAAGTACGGAAGCGATGTTAAGTCACTCTCAAACTCGGGTATAATCGGTATCAGTTGGGCTTCGTCAGGCGGTGAAGCAACCGCAATATTTAATGAAAATTATCTTGCGGCTGACGGTATTGACAATGTAATGCGTGTGCTTGATCAGGTTGAAAACGGCAATATTCCTCCGCTTGAGTTTATCGAGCTTAATGCTTGTACAGGCGGTTGTGTTGGCGGTGTTCTTACAATTCAGAACCCGTTTATTGCAAAAGCAAGACTTCGGTCTTTGAGAAGATATATGCCCGTTTCGGAAAACTTTTCGGTTGAAACGGACGAATATCTGCCGAGCGAGTTTTTGTTTGATGATTTGCCGACATATCAGCCGATATCCCGTCTTTCTTCCAGTATGGCGGAATCGATGCGAATGATGGCTGATATTCAACGCTTAAAGTCAGAACTGCCTGGACTTGACTGCGGTTCTTGCGGCGCTCCTAATTGCAGAGCGTTTGCTGAAGACATTGTAAAGGGACATACAACCATTGATAAATGTCTTATAAAAAAGCACAATGACGGTGGTGGTCAGGAATGAAGGTAAAAGACTTAGCAAATCACGGTGGCTTTGAAGCTTTGACCTTGCCCTACGGCGAAAGGGAAATCGACGGTGTATATGTTGGTGACCTCTTGAGTTGGGTTATGGGAAGAGCCCAAAGCGGAAATGCCTGGATTACAATAATGTCTAATGTAAATATTCTGGCTGTTGCTTCTTTGGCGGACACTTCCTGTATTATTTTGGCAGAAGGTGTTTCGGTTGAGCAAGAGGTTATAGATACCGCTTTGGAAAAGGAAATTAATATCCTTAAAACCGATATGGATATTTATGATACGGCGGTTAAGCTGAGCGCAATAATATGAAAAAGTATTATTATGATTTACATATTCATTCTTGTTTGTCGCCCTGTGGTGACGACGACTCAACACCGAACAGCATTGCAGGAATGGGCGAACTTAACGGGCTAAATATTATGGCTCTTACCGACCATAATACCGCTAAAAACTGCCCCTACTTTTTCGAAGCTGCAAAAAATCATGGAATAATCGCAATTGCAGGTATGGAGCTTACGACTGCAGAAGAAGTTCACGTAATTTGTCTTTTCGAAACTTTGGAAAATGCTTTGGCATTTGATAAGGAAATCGAAAGCAGAAGGATACTCATTGAAAACAGAACCGATATTTTTGGTAATCAACTGATTTGCGATAGCGAGGATAATATTTTATTAACTGAAAAGTATTTGCTCTCGAACGCTACTACGGTTTCTTTCGATGAAGTGCCCGAATTGGTAAAAAAATTCGGCGGTGTGTGTTATCCCGCTCATATCGACCGCGATTCAAACTCGGTAACATCGGTTTTAGGCGGTCTTCCGCCCGACCATCCTTTCAAGTTCTGCGAACTGCATAATAAGGAAAGGGCTTCGGATTTTGCCGATGTGGGCTGTGAATTTATTGTAAGCAGCGACGCTCACTATCTGTGGGATATAAGTGAAAAGGAAAACTTTTTCACACTTCCTGATGACGATAAGCAAGCGGTTAAAAACCTTTTTGAAATTTTGAGGAACGGGTTATGAAAGAATTATCACTAAACATTCTTGACATTACTGAAAATTCGGTAAAAGCGGGTGCTACGCTTACTGAAATTTCGTTATGTGAAAGTGAAGATAAAATGGTTCTTATTATAACCGATAACGGATGTGGTATGACGGACGAAATTTTAAAAGGTGTTTTAAATCCCTTTTACACCACAAGAACCACCCGTAAGGTTGGTATGGGATTACCGCTTTTAAAGCTTGCCGCCGAGCAAACAGGCGGCAGTTTGGAAATTTCTTCAAAGCATAAGGATAAGTTTCCAAACGACCACGGTACAACCGTTACGGCTTCATTTAATAAAAACCATATCGACTGCGCGCCGCTTGGCGATGTTGTCGAAACGGTCAAAACCTTGATACAAGGTCACCCGGATACTGATTTTTTGTTCACTCATAAAACAGAAAACGGGGAAGTGGAGCTTGACACAAGAGAACTTCGAGTGATGCTCGAAGATGTACCGCTTAATACTTACGAAGTAATTAAATGGATTGAAGAATATTTGCGTGAGCAATATTTGGAAATCCAAAAGCATAGGGAGGAAGATTTATTATGAAATCTTTAGCTGAATTACAGGCAATTAAAGAGAAAATGAAGAACAAGGTTGTTCTTCGCGAAGGTACCAACGACGTTCGTGTTGTTGTTGGTATGGCAACTTGCGGTATTGCTGCAGGCGCTCGTCCTGTACTTAACGCATTAGTAGAGGAAGTAAATGCTCTCGGTCTTATGGACACCGTTACCGTTTCACAAACCGGTTGTATCGGTATTTGTGAATATGAACCTGTTGTTGAAGTTTTCGAAGCAGGCAAGGAAAAGGTAACCTATGTTAAGGTAGACGTGGAAAAGGCTAAAAAAATAGCCAAAGAGCATTTAAAAGGCGGCAATGTTGTTGCTGAAAAAACATATAATACATAAGCGAATAAAATATTGGAGGTAAAAATATGGTTCGTGCACATGTGTTAATCTGCGGCGGTACAGGTTGTACTTCTTCAGGCAGTGCTTCAATCCAGAAGGCATTTGAAGAAAATCTTTCGGCTTTTGAACTCACAGAAGAAGTTAAGCTTGTTCAGACCGGTTGTTTCGGCCTTTGCGAATTGGGTCCCGTTGTTATCGTTTATCCTGACGGTACTTTCTACAGCCGTGTTACCGACGAAGATGTAAAAGAAATTGTTGAAGAACACCTTTTGAAAGGTCGTCCTGTTGAGCGTTTGGTATATAACGACACAGGTAAGGATGCTCCCAAGGTTGAAGGTCAGGTTGCTCTTAGTGATACTGCTTTCTACAAATCACAGAACCGCGTTGTTCTTCGTAACTGCGGTGTTATTGACCCCGAAAACATTGACGAATATATCGCAATGGACGGTTATGCAGCTTTAGGTAAGGTTCTTACCGAAATGAAGCCTGAAGATGTTATCAAGGTTATTTCTGATTCAGGTCTTCGCGGACGCGGAGGCGGCGGCTTCCCGACAGGCTTTAAATGGTCTTTGTGCGCTCCCAATAAGGCTGACCAGAAATATGTTGTATGTAACGCCGATGAAGGCGATCCCGGTGCGTTTATGGACCGTTCCGTATTGGAAGGCGACCCGCACTGCTTGGTTGAAGCGATGGCTATCGCAGGTTATGCTATCGGCGCAACTGAGGGTTATGTATATGTTCGTGCTGAATATCCGATTGCTGTTAAGCGTTTGCAGAAGGCTATCGATCAGGCTCGCGAATATGGTCTTTTAGGTAAGAATATCTTCGGTTCAGGCTTCGACTTTGATCTCTTTATTCGTTTGGGCGCAGGCGCGTTTGTTTGCGGTGAAGAAACCGCTCTTATGACCTCTATCGAGGGTAACCGCGGTGAGCCGAGACCCCGTCCGCCTTATCCGGCAGTTAAAGGTCTTTTCGGCAAGCCTACCGTTGAAAACAACGTTGAAACCTTTGCTAACGTTCCGCAGATTATTCTTCGCGGCGCTGAATGGTTCGCTTCAATGGGTACCGAAAAGTCAAAGGGTACTAAGGTATTCGCACTTGGCGGTAAGATTAAGCATACAGGTCTTGTTGAAATCCCGATGGGTACAACACTTCGCCACATTATTGACGAAATCGGCGGCGGTATTCCAAACGGTAAGAAGTTCAAGGCTGCTCAGACAGGCGGTCCTTCGGGCGGATGTATCCCTGCAAACCTTATCGATACCGAAGTTGACTATGACAACTTAACCGCTATCGGTTGTATGATGGGTTCAGGCGGTCTTATCGTTATGGACGAAGACAACTGTATGGTTGA
>JAZNLE010000123.1:0-3911 GCA_045578885.1 Acutalibacteraceae bacterium
GGATGAAATCTCTCCGGGTTAACGCCTATTCCGTGAATATGACGCACATCCGTTTTGAAATGTCTTTTTGCACAGTTGTAATCTTCTTCATTTATTGTAATAAGCGTATCACAATAGCGCGAGAAAAACTTTTCTATGGGATAAAAAGTAAGCCAATATTTTTTTGGCGCTCCCTTATAAAAATGGAAACCGTGTGCAATATAGATTACGCGGGTGCCATTTTTTCGAGATTTCCTTGCAGCAAGTCGTGTAAGTATGCCACCTATGGGAGTATTGCAAACAATGATATCATAACTGTTTTGTGAAATGATTTTTTTTAATTCTTTATAGGCTTTGATGTTATTTTTATTCAAAGGAGAACGCTCGAACGGGACGTCGAAATATTTGTCGGTGAATTTCAACTGAAGACCATTTTTTTCTGCAAGATTGTCTTTCGTGGCTACGTGAACCTCGACACCATTTTTTTGCATCATTTCAAGATATGGCAGATGAAATTGACATATATGGCTTGCTACAGTTGCTACATATAAAATTTTCATTTTGACACCTCAGCCAAATTATTAAATATAACATCTTTTAATCTTTCAACATTATTTTCGCCTACAAAACTATTGTGCGGGGTGATTATAACGTTTTGCATATCCCATAAAGGACTGTCTTTTTCGAGCGGTTCAGTTTCAAAAACATCTAAAACTGCACCATACATTACATTGTTTTGTAATGCATCAATCAAATCGTTTTGATTTACTATAGCACCACGTGCAATATTTATTAAAATTGCATTTGATTTGAAATGTGAAAATAATTTTTTATCAAACATATTTCTGGTTTGTTCGGTAAGCGGAAGAGTTAAAATGATAATATCTGATTCGCTTATAGCTTGTGAAATATTTTCGAGAGTGAAGTGTTTATCATATATTTCATTTTGAGGTTTGCAAATATCAACCGCATAAATCGTTGTATCAAATGCTTTGAATCGCTTTGCGCATTCGGTGCCTACATTACCGCTACCTACAATACATACGGTTTTTCCGCAAAGTTCTAAAAGGTCACGGTGTTTGTCCCATTGTCGAAGGTATTGGTTATTGGCGAAAAAATGGCTTTGCTTATAAATATTAAGCACACCGCAAATAGCAAATTCAGCCAAGGGTATATTGTAAACGCCCCGTGCGTTATGGATTTGTATATTATGTTTTTTGATATATTCCATCGGTACGCGATCAAAACCTGCGCTGGTAAGCTGTATGTATTTTAGATTTGTGAATTTTTCTATAGGGTGGTGTAAAAATAAACCGTTACAAATAACTCCATCCACCCAATCGTATGAACAAGGCAACGGTTCACTTTCAGTTTGCTGAAAGATGACAGTATGGCACATATCTGACAGCATTTTTAACTCTGTATCAGTGCATTTAAATGCACCTGTAACCAGTAGATTCATTGAATAACCTCTTATTTACAAATTTGGGCTACAATTTCCTGTAATTCCTTGTGATTTCTTTGGAAAAAATCAGTGTTTTGTTTTGAACAGAAATCTTCATAGTCGCGTATTTCTTTTATGCCCGTTTCAAAGATTTCTTTGATTTTATCAGTGCTTTTGGTAATATTTGCATTACAAAATGAACGGGAAAGAATAACGCAAGAAGACCCTAATGCATAGTGCTCGGGTAAAACTTTTTTTCCGGGTAGAATACCTCCTTCAAGCGTTGCTAATCCCCCGAAACCAAAAGCGAGATTTTTTTCTACAAAATTTTTAGCTATTTTTTCAACTGTCCCGTTCGCGAGAATTGCAAATAAAAAATCGTAGCCATAATCTAAACTCAAATCATTAAGACCTATGTAAACTTCGTCGATTCCGTCTAAGGATAAAATATCATCAATATTTTCGATCGATGCTACAGTTTCGAATAAAAGCATAGTTTTGGCTCTGCCGTCAACGGCATCAATAAATCTTTTTACCTGGGACGCTGTTTTGAAGTATGGAAGCATAACTATATCTGCTCCTGCATTTATTACAGCATTGATTTCTTCTTCTGTAGAACTGTATTCATCTGTCGAATCGTGAATGGGATTGATACGTACTAAAAGCTCTGCGGTGGTTAGTATTTTTTTGATATCCGCAGCATCATGGGGTGTGTGTCGGTTTTGAACGGTATCCATTCCGCCTTGTCGCAAATGTTTTCCAATGTATTCTAAATCGACGAAAATACGGTCAACACCGGCAGACTCGGCGATTTTAGCGACATCTGTACGATTTGTGATGTACATTAATTTAAGTGACATAAATTGAAAACACCTTACTTATTAACTGTTTCTTTTATAACTGTTTCTCCGATATTTTCGTTATCGGCGTTTGTAAACACCTTGAATACTGTCATAAAGCAAATTTTGATATCTAGCCATAACGAAACATTATCTACGTACCAATTGTTGAGTTCGATACGTTTATTCCACTCGACTGCTTTTCGGCCATTCACCTGTGCCCAACCGGTAATTCCGGGTCGAACATTAAACATTTTGAGTTGTTCGTTGGTGTATTTGTCGATAGTCCATGGGTGATATGTAAGTGGTGGACGTGGTCCGATAAAACTCATATCACCTTTAAGAACGTTAAGTGCTTGAGGTAATTCATCAATACTTGTTTTGCGCAGAATTTTACCGACATTAGTTATACGCACATCATTATCGTCAGAGTAAACACCGCTACTTTCAGCGCCGACACACATCGAACGAAATTTATATATGTAAAATTCTTTTCCGTGAAGCCCTAAGCGCTTCTGTTTAAAAATGATGGGGCCTTTTGAGTCTATTTTAATAATCAATGCACTGAACAATAAAATGGGTGAAAGAACAGTTAAGATTAAGCAAGAAAAAATAATATCAATTGTCCTTTTGAAGAATTTGGCGTACATAAATTCAAAGCCCTTTCTGTGAAAACATAAGATGTGCAAGTAAATATTTATGTGTATACACATATAAATAATAGCATAATCAGTTCTATAAGTCAAATAAAATAAAATACCGTTGGTTTGGTATAATTGACAAAATCCCGCTCACAGCGAATGTGAACGGGACAAGTTTTAATTTTGGGCTAATAGTGCGCCGATATATGCGCTGTCGGGAGCGGTGTTTTTAAGCGTTACGGTGTTCATAAGAGTGCCTTCGAGCCTGTAAAGACCCAACTGTGTGGGGGTGCCTGAAACACCTGCATTGACAGTTTCAATTTTGGCTTTGGGGAAAAGCTCGGTTATCCAGGCGGAAGTGCGGTTTACATAAGAATCGTCGATTGAGCCTGTCTTTTTAGGTACTATTTTGCCGTTTTCTATAATATGCTTCGCCGAGCCATCGCAGGTTATCGAGCCGCCGAAATAACCGATTGTAAGGAGCTTTTTCTTTCATTAATAGGTTGTAGGTGTTTGATAATGCTGAAGTCATAATTGACACCTTTTATATTTTCCTGATTTTATTATACTTTTGCATTAAAAATATTACAATAAAAGGACATGATTTTACTAATTTTAGCCACAATTCTTTTCTGCATATAATACAAGCACCCGTTCATATTTTTTAATACGAAAGGGTGCTTTTTTATGAAGTTTATTATTATCACCAAAAAACATTTGATGCTGGCGGTTTGTATGGTTGTTGCGGTGGCGGTTGTGCTTGTTGGGGCTACAAATATTTTCGCAACCGATAACCGACTTTTGCCCATTTACTGTGTTGAAACCAATAAAAAACAGGTCGCAATTAGCTTTGATGCGGCGTGGGGGAATGACGACACGCAGGACCTTATTGATATCCTCGCGGAGTATGATGTTCCCGCGACATTTTTTGTGGTGGGCGCTTGGGTGGATAAGTATCCTGAGTCGGTAAAGGCGCTTTCAGATGCGGGGCATCAGATACAAAATCAT
>JAZNLE010000124.1:0-2020 GCA_045578885.1 Acutalibacteraceae bacterium
TCGTCAGTTTTTTTATGCTTTTGCGCAACGGTTTTCTGGAACTGCGAGGGACTCATATTTTCGAGTTCTTTAAATCGGTTGTTAAAGGTTCGCACATTATTGTATCCACACAACATCGCAAGCTGAGAAACCGAAATATCACGCTGTATCATAATCCTCTTAGCCTCGTCTATACGGCGTCTGTCAATAAAGGCTTTAAAACCGATGCCTGCGTATTCTTTAAATATGTAAGAAAAATATTCGGTAGTGTAACCGAGCTTTTTAGCGAAATACGAAAGCGAATATTCGGGGTTAGTGGCATCTGCTCTGATTTCGTTGAGCACAGGCTCGATTATATCCGCATTTTTAAACCTCTTGATTTTTTGAATATCGAAATTGCGAGAAAGGACACAGATAACATTAAGAGCATACGCAAATGCTATGGAAGCGTAATATGGTTTTTCATCGGTGAATTCACAATTTATACGGTCGAACAAATAATCAATTTCTTCCTGTAAACCGTCAATTGTAGCTATTTGCTCGTGTGAAATATAGCTTGGAAATGCAGGAAATTCGGTTATTACTGAACGAGATTTATGAAGAGGTATCAAAAACACATCAGCTAAATGGTCGCCTTCACACTCAAGCAAATGCAAACTTTTTCCGGGAATAATTACAATATCTCCCGCGTGGAATTTATACTTTTTTTCCTCAATTGTAAAAACAGCTTCACCGTGTACAAGCCTACACACCTCTAAATTTTCATGCCAATGAAGAATACCTACAGACAATTGAGACCTTCTATAAAGTAATTGATTATCGCTTTTTTCACGCCAATAATTTTTTTCGCTCGAAAATTCGGCTCCCCTGAAGGCAAAGCGCGGATTACTTTTTTCATATTCGACTTTCATTTAAGTCACCTCAAAATATCCCGTCTGGGCTAATCCTTTATATTTTATATAATAACATCCAAAATCGCTTTTTTCAATATTTTTCTTAAAAAACCGCAAAAAAGAATAGAAAACGCAAAATACCTTAAATTGTTTCCGATGTTTCGCTAATGGTTACTATTTTTACACTTTTTAAAAAGCTATAATGAAATCAAATAAAGAAAAGAGGTGTTTTCTTATGAAAGCAGTAGTCATCGATGCAGGTTTTATCACAAGGAGCATCTCAATGCCTTAAAGCTTGCAGGAATAAATGATTTGGCAATTTGTGACACAAACCACGAAATGTATAATGCTGCAAAAAGGAATTTAGCGCAGAACCTTACACCGATTACAAAGAAATGATTGAAAAAGCAAATCTCGTTTTTGTAATTATCGGTACTCCCACCCATACCGCTTGAATGGGACAACTGAAAATTATGCACACTGTCCACCTTCCTTTAACGAGGAAGGTGGTTTTTTACACAGCAAAAAGACAACTTATTTGACTTTTCTTACAAATAAATTGGTTTGGGTAGTAAAAATTTAAGATTTTCAACTTTTCCGATTGACAATATGCACCTTTCTATGATATAAAATAGATATAGAAATATGCTTTGAAGCAGGTGTTATTTATGAACAGTAAAACAATCAATTTTGCACGCGAAGAACTTGAGAAGTATCTTGTCGGAATGGGTATTCATGCCGAAATCAGGCTTGGTCTTTATGAAGATTTCGGTGTCGACGAAAAGGTTGAAGACCCGTTTTTCGATGACGGTTATGTCATCAAAGTAAATAACAACAAAGGTTTTATAGCAGGTGCTAATGAGAGAAGTGTTCTCTTTGGTGTTTATCGCTTGTTAGAAGAATGGGGTATGACATGGGTTCGTCCCGGTCCTAACGGCGACCACTTCCCCAAAAATCCCACCTTCCCCGACGTTGAAATCAACCAAAAGCCTTCTCTTCGTTACCGTACAATGTGTATTGAAGGTGCTATAAGCTTCAAAAATGTAATCGATATGGTTGATTATATCGCAAAGGTTGGTTTCAACGGATATTTTGTTCAGTTTGAAAACGCTTATACCTTCTTTAAAAGCTGGTACTGGCATACCAAT
>JAZNLE010000125.1:0-7310 GCA_045578885.1 Acutalibacteraceae bacterium
ATTACCCATTTTGCGCATCATATTGCGTTTACCGCCCTTAGAGTTCATTTGCTTGAACATCTTTTTCATTTGCTCATACTGTTTCATAAGTCTGTTAACCTCTTCAACAGTAACTCCTGCGCCTGCGGCGATACGCTTACGGCGAGAGCCATTGAGAATATCGGGCTTTGCGCGTTCTTTCTTGGTCATCGAAGTGATAATCGCTTCAATTCTAAGCAAAGCGCGGTCGTCGATATCGGCATCCCTCACCTGCTTTTCCATACCCGGAACCATCGAAAGAATACTCTTGAGTGAGCCCATTTTCTTAATCTGCCTGAATTGGTCAAGCAAATCATTCATATCAAACTTGTTTTCAGCAAGTTTTTTAGCAGTTTCTTCTGCCTTTTTCTCGTCAATCTCGGTCTCGACCTTTTCTATCAAAGAGAGCACATCACCCATACCGAGAATACGCGAAGCCATACGGTCGGGGTGGAACTCATCGAGTTGGTCGAGCTTTTCACCCATACCTGCGAACATTATAGGCTTACCTGTTACAGCCTTTACCGAAAGCGCCGCACCGCCACGGGTATCACCGTCGAGCTTGGTGAGGATTACACCATCAATTTCGAGAATATCGTTAAAGGACTTTGCGATATTGACCGCGTCCTGACCGACCATTGAGTCAAGCACCAAAAGGATGTTATCAACCTCAACTGCCTCGGTTATGCGCTTAAGTTCATCCATAAGCTCGGTATCGATATGAAGTCGTCCCGCGGTATCAAGAATCACGAAATCATGACCGTAGTCGCGTGCGTGAGCTACCGCCTTTTTGGCGATAATTTCAGGCTTTTCGGTGCCCATTTCAAACACAGGGGCATCGACCGCTTTACCTACAACCTTAAGCTGTTCAATAGCGGCAGGACGGTAAATATCGCAAGCGACAAGCATCGGTCTGTGACCTTTAGTCTTAAGGTGCTTAGCCAATTTTGCCGAATGGGTTGTTTTACCCGAACCCTGAAGACCGCACATCATAATAACAGTCGGGATTTTGTTAGAAGTTTTTAGCCTTACCTTTTCGCTGCCCATAAGCGCGGTTAATTCGTCTTTAACGATTTTAATAACCATCTGTGGCGCGGTGAGACTTTCCATCACATTTTCACCGATACACTTTTCGGTAACAGTGTTAGTAAAATCCTTAGCCACTTTATAGTTAACATCGGCTTCAAGTAAAGCGAGTCTTACTTCGCGCATTGCAGATTTTACATCTGCTTCACTTAGTTTTCCACGAGAGCGTAATTTCTTAAAAACGCCTGCTAACTTATCAGATAAATTGTCAAACGCCAAAAAATTCACACTCCTTACAAATCATTTATAATAGAAAAAATTTCGTCTATTGCATTCTTTTCGCCCGAGAAATATTTAGCAGAAAGTTCTTTGAGTCGCGAAAACTTTTTACAGTAACCGCACTTTTTTTCAAGCTCTAAAAGCTGTGCCTCAGCGCGCTTTATCTGGTCACGCACACCCTGACGGGTTATCCCCTCATTTTCGGCGATTTCCGACAATGACAAATCCTCGTTATAGTAACATTCGGTGAGGGATTTCGCCTTGTCACCCAAAAAGCTTCCGTAGACATCGAGCAAGGCGGAAATATATAAATTTTTAACCATTCTACACCCCACCTTTATTTTAACCTAGAGAAGTATATCACAAAAAAACGCACCTGTCAAGTATTTTTCTTTACACCTGGTATTCTTACTGATTATTTGCCCCCTAAAAAGATAAAAATGCCAACGAATGTTGACATTTTTATGGCATACTGTATGAAAAATTTAAATTATCGAGATTTTCCACTTTTTCGCTTTTATACATTGCGGTATATTCACCGCTTTGATCCTTATAATTTTGTGCTAACGCGAGAAAATCTTCTACAGGCTCCAACGAAAAATCACTTTTTTCGTTAGTCGCTTCAAATTCACTGAAACCAATTTCTTTATAAAAGCCGATAAGTCCCTCATTTACAGGGCGTAATATTAGCAAATCGTTCTCATTTTCTATACTTTCGAGCAACTCCTTGGCGTAACCCTTGCCGCGAAACTCCTCGGGTGTTGTGACGGCGAAAATATACTTGACATTTCTGTCGCTAAGCTTACAAGGAAGCGCGAAGCAGATTGAGACTATTCTTCCGTCCTTTTCAAGATATCGGCAGTATTTAAAGCATTTTTCGAACAGTTCGTCCTCGAAAGTACTATCCTCTTCCCCAAAAGCCGCGTTGTAAATCTGCTTGCAGCGCTCTTTTTTGGAAACTGCAGAATATTTTTTAAGCAAGATATGCGGTTTGTAAGAAAGCTTTGCCTTGCGCAGCCCCTCAAGTCCTAAATCATCTTCGCGGTTTATATATTTATAATCTGTAAGGGTTTTGGCAAACTCATTATTGATTACCGTATAAGCCGTAACATACTGCGGCAAAGCCTTTTCGATATGAATATCGAAAATATCGCGGTTTATGGGTGAGCCTAAGGTAAAAGCCACAACCTTGCCATCAATATAAATCGCACCGCCTTTGACTTCAAGCATCTCCATATTACTAAGGATAAGTTTTATACCATCCTTTTCACATTGCATATGCTCATCAAAGCGTTCACTGTTTTGTTTATACCATTCCTCTGCACATTCGAGGACATCGGGTATGTTATCTTTTGTGATTTTTCTGAATTCCCAATCATATTGCTTAGAAAAAGCTGAGATATGATTACGCTTACTGTGGTATTTCTTACCGCTAAGGTTGGCTAAATCCTCTTGCAAATAAATATAGTCAAAAGCATCTCTTTCGGGGATAAGCTCATAATCTTCGCCAAAGCGGAGGTTAAAGTCAATAAACCTTTCCCCTTGCTGTACCCAAAGGGGCGGGTACTGCTTACCCGTGTGCTTTCTCAAAATTTCAATACCTTTTTCGATATTCTCGCCGAACGGCAAACGGTAGGTTTCTTCCTCAACACCGCCCGACTTAATAAAAATCATATCGCCGTAGGTAGCATACATATTATCATACATCTTCTGCCAAACAATAAGATTTACAACATTAGTCTCGCAAGAAAAACGCGCAGGTGAAGATAACCTTTTTTTCAAAAACGTGGCATCCTCGAGCCGTATCGGTTTAAATTCCAACATATATTCCTTTATTCACCGCTTGTATCGTTACTTTCGTTTTTGGACGAATCTGAGGTTTCTTCTTTCTTCTTTTCTGCCTCTTTTTCAGCCTTTTCCACCTCTTTGGGTGTGGACATCAACTCACCACTATGCTTCTGGCATGTATCGGGCAGATTACCCTTTTTGTACCAACCAACAGCCGCATTTTTACACTCAACAGTAGCAAGACCACCTGTCTTTGTACAGTAAAATCTGTCAACAGCATAAGGGCTTTCGGGAAAATCTTTTGCTTTAAGTCCACTATGAATCTTAGACATAACGGTTGCCCACTGGCTTTTAGCAATACCAAGGTTTGCTGAGGGCATCTTCTGCATAGTTTCATAACCGCACCAAGAAGACACTACATAATAAGGCGATCCGCCGACGAACCATTTGTCGTTATTGGAACTCGAAGTGCCTGTTTTACCGAAAAGCTTCATTTTCGGAACCGACGAAGCCACAGATGTACCCGTACCGTTTTTACCGTAAATTACAGTCTGCAAAAGCTTGTTCATAACCACAGCAGTATCTTCGCTGATAGCCATCTTGGGTTGTGAATCATGTTGTAAAATTATATTTCCCTTTTGGTCAGTAACCTTTGTATAAAAGGTCGGCTCATAATAAAGACCGCCATTACCGAATACTGCATAAGCCGCCGCAGATTCGAGAGTTGTAATACCGCCGCCTGTACCGCCAAGACCTAACGCGGAAAGGTTTAGGTCTTCATCGGTAAGGTTTTTAAGGCCCAATTTTTCGGTAAGGAAATTAAAACAGGTCTGCACGCCCATCTTATTAGCAAGTGCCACAGGTATTGTGTTTATAGATCTTTCGATTGCCTTTTGAGCGGTCATATTACCCGAATATCCACCGCCTGCATTTTTTGGCGACCAATCGCCGTATTTTGCCTTAGTATCGTTAAGAATACTTGAATAATTGATAAGGCCACTCTCAATAGCAGAAGCATAAACCGAAATCGGTTTCATTGTAGAACCGGGTTGGCGTTTAGCATCGGTAGCGCAGTTAAAGGCGCGGTTTGCGGTCTTTTCACCGATACCGCCGACAATTCCTCTCACATGACCTTCATAATCCATAATGGTCATAGCGCCCCAAAGCGGGTCGCCTTTAGCACTCTTTTGGGCTTTCTTAGCAACATCGAGATATGCTTTTTCCGCCGCCGACTGAACCGAGGTATCGACCGTTGCATAAATTTTATAACCGCCTGTGTAGAAAAGCTGTTCTGCCTTTTCTTTAGTATAACCGTATTTATCGCACAAATCGGTTGTAACCTGTTCAATAAGCGCGTCGATAAAATAAGAATTTATATCATTCTGCGCTGTGGCATTCTCGTTTACTTCCACCTTAATTTTTGTCGCGATCGCCTCTTTATACTGGTCCTCGGTAATATAACCCTGGTCCTTCATTTCATAAAGCACGGTTTCGCGGCGTTCTTTATTATTTTCGGGATTAGTATCGGGAGCATAGTAAGACGGCGCCTTTGTAATCGCCGCAAGGCAGGCGCATTCCGCCAAGCTAAGCTCGTCAACATCCTTATCAAAATAATAATTAGCCGCAACCTGAACACCGTAGGTTCCGTGTCCCATAGGGATAGTGTTTAAGTAACATTCAAGGATGACATCCTTTGTATACTTGGTCTCGAGATAACGCGCACGCATAATTTCTCGAACTTTTCTTCCTGCATCTTGCTTGCGGTCGTCGGTAAGGTTTTTAACCAACTGCTGTGTGATGGTCGAACCGCCGAATTTTGTCGAAAAGTGGAAAAATTCGTTTAAAAGCGCGCCAAAAGTACGCTTCCAATCAACACCGTAGTGTGATTCAAAGCCCTTGTCCTCGATAGCTATAAAAGCATTGGCAAGATTTGCAGGAATACCCTCGTAGTTCTTATCATTGTTTTCAATAGCGTTTTCGTCATAATCAACCCAGATTCGATTAAATTCGCCGTGCAAACGCTGATATTCTTCCCATTTACCCTTTCTGTTTTCAACATAAACTGTCGTGGTGAAATTAAGTTGTAAATCATTAAGATTTTGATCAACTGTACCATCAACCATCGTAAAAGCGTATATGAGAAAACTACCTGCCACAATCGCAACGGTGATTATGCCGATAAGAAAGCAGGTTAAAATCGTTTTTAAAACCCTTTGCTTTGTATTTTTGGGAGGTTTAGTCGGTTTTTCTTCTTTTTGAGTCTGAGTAGAAAAACTGTTAAGGTCAAAACTTGACTGACCTTCATCTATTCCATTATTAGAATTATCGTAACTAAATAAATCTCTATCGTCCATAAGAATCTCCTATCTACAATAAATCTTTTATTAGTATAACATAAACTATTTGTAAAATCAACTTTTGCAATTTTTAATATTTTATTAAATTTTTTATAATTTTAACTTGAAATGGTAAACTAATTGTGGTATTATTTTCTTGTATTAGGGAGTAGTTAGCGCAGATTTGCGTTGCATCTTGCGTCATTACGGCAGTTTTTGCCCGCGATATGCATTAAATAACGAGACTTTTACTGCGCATAATTGGCGGTAAAAGTCTTTTTTTGTTCCCTAAAAAATAAAGAAAGGTGTAAATCTTATGGAATTCATTTCAGGTATCCTCAGCGAACTTAGCTTCCTTGTGGAAAATGTTTCCGCGTTTGCCGCAGACGGCGGTTGGAAGTATCTCGTGATGTGGGTTATCGGCGGTGTACTTATTTACCTTGCAATCCGTCACGATATGGAACCCACACTTCTCTTACCGATGGGCTTCGGTACAATTTTGGTTAATATCCCATTTTCAGGCGCTATCGGCGAAGAAGGCGCGCTTACAACCCTCTTTAATGCTGGTATCGCAAACGAGCTCTTCCCCCTTATCCTATTTATAGGTATAGGCGCGATGATTGACTTCGGCCCGCTTCTTACCAACCCCAAGCTTATGATTTTCGGCGCAGCTGCACAGTTTGGTATCTTCTTTACCTTCTGCTTGGCTTCAATGTTCTTCACCACCAACGAAGCCGCATCAATCGGTATTATCGGCGCGGCAGACGGCCCGACAGCTATCGTTGTTGCTAACACTCTTTTAGGCTCTGACAGCCGTATCACAGGCGCCATAATGGTTGCCGCATATTCTTATATGGCACTCGTTCCAATCATTCAGCCCCCCGTTATCAAGGCTCTAACCACAAAGAAAGAACGCCTTATCAGAATGCCTTATCAGGCAAAAGAGGTTTCCCGCCTCACAAAGATTTTGTTCCCCATTATTATCACCGCGGTTGCAGGTGTTGTAGCACCCGAATCTGTATCTCTTATCGGTTTCTTAATGTTCGGTAACTTGATTCGCGAATGCGGAGTTCTCAATTCCCTTTCGGAAACTGCACAAAAGGTTCTCGCAAACCTTATCACAATCTTCCTTGGCATCACAATCGCTGTTCAGATGGAAGCTTCAAAGTTCTTACAGCTTGACACACTTCTCATTTTAGGCCTCGGTCTTTTCGCTTTCATTTTCGATACCGCAGGCGGTGTTTTGTTTGCAAAGCTTATCAACCTCTTCTTACCCAGCACCAAGAAAATCAACCCCATGATCGGTGCCGCAGGTATCTCTGCTTTCCCGATGTCTGGTCGTGTTGTTCACAAAATGGGACTTAAAGAAGACCCCCAGAACTTCCTTCTTATGCAGTCTATCGGCGTAAATGTTTCAGGACAAATCGCCTCTGTTATCGCAGGCGGTCTTATCCTCAACTTCTTTATGTAGGAGGTAATTTGTAATGTTTAGTGGCTTTAATCCAATGGCTTTTGTAGATAACTTAAAATATATGCTTTCAGGTATGATTGCGATATTTATAGTAATCGGTGTTATCATTTTGGCAACACTTCTTCTTAATAAGATATTCGCAGGCAAGAAATAATATAAGAGTTTCAACCGCCGCAAATCATTTATGGTTTGCGGCGGTTTTATTTTTTTACACTTTTTTGTCGGATTTTGTCGTAAATAGCCGAAAGTCGAAAACTGTCGAACTATTTTTTGAATTTTTATGGGGTTTTTGGTGATTTTCAAAAAGATGTCGGGGAATGTCGGGTATGTTTTGTGGTATAAATATGGCGGTTGGCCGACCAAGAATTAAACTTATTATGAAATGAGGAAAA